>CAZFKW010000216.1:0-7127 GCA_964519795.1 uncultured Ramlibacter sp.
CTTGTTTGCAGCACTGCGCGGCGCAGAGCTGACAAGCCGGCTGCTGGCCTTTGCGCGGCGCCAGCCACTCGAGCCGAAACCCACGGACCTCAACCAGCGGGTTGAGTCGATGAAGGGGCTCGTCCGCCGCACCTTGCCGGAGAACATCGCGCTTGAAATTGTTGCGGACCCCGGTCTGGGTATCACGGAGATTGATGCCGGGGAGCTGGACACCGCATTGCTCAACCTGGTCGTGAATGCACGGGATGCCATGCAGGACGGTGGAAAGCTGACCATCGAGACGGCCAACGCCGTGCTGGAAAACGATGACGCAGCCCACCACTTTGATGTGACTCCGGGTGAGTATGTGATGATCTGCGTGTCAGACACGGGCTCGGGCATGGACCGCGACACGGTGAGCCGGGCGGTCGAGCCCTTCTTCACCACCAAGCCCATGGGCAAGGGCAGCGGCCTGGGACTGAGCATGGTGTATGGCTTCACCAAGCAGTCGGGTGGCCGCATCAGGATCTACTCCGAGCCCGGCGAGGGCACGGCGGTCAGGCTGTATTTCCCCAGGGTTCTGGCGGAGCTCCCGCCCGTTGTCGAGGCCGCGGCCGCTGTTCCCCTGCAAGGCGGCACCGAGCACATCCTGATCGCCGAGGATGACGAACTGGTGCTCAGGCACCTTGAGAACCAGCTGGGCCTGCTGGGTTACCGCGTGACAGCGGCCCGCTCCGGAACCGAGGCGCTGGACCTGCTGCAGGTGCACAGCGATGTTGACCTGCTGATCACCGACATCGTCATGCCAGGCGGCATGAACGGGCGCGAACTTGCTGACAGGGTCAAGACGATCCGTCCGCGGCTCAAAGTGCTGTTTACCTCCGGCTATACCGAAAACACCATCGTCCATCACGGCCGGCTCGACAAGGGCGTCGACCTGTTGAGCAAACCCTACACCCGGCAGGAGCTGGCAAGCAAGGTGAGGCTGGTGCTGGACAGGACGCAGCGCTGATGATGCTGCGCCGGGGTGCGCGAACATGATCCCGTTCCCGATCCGGTCTGCACAAAATGACGAAAACGGCCGCTACCTGCTACCTGTATGGCAAGCCTGCAGCAGCTATGGTTCCCAGCGTGAATTTGAACGTCGCCCCCTTGCCCGGCGCGGCCTCCGCCCACACCCGGCCGCCGTGCCGCTGGATAGCGGCTTCCACGATGGAAAGGCCCGCGCCCAGGCCTTCAAAGCCCGAGTCGGGGAACAGGCGCTGGAAGGGTGTGAAGACCTTGGTGGCGTAAGCGGCGTCAAAGCCGATGCCGTTGTCCCGTATCCACCAGCATGTATGGCCTTGCTCGTCCTGCTCCGTGCCCATGGCAATCTCGGCAAGCGGCTCGTGTGCCGTGAACTTCCAGGCGTTGCCCATCAGGTGCCCGATGACCATGTCCATCAGCTCGATGTCTGCAGTGGCAGTCATGCCCGGCTCGATCGACAGGTCGACCGCTCTTGCCGGGCCCCTGCGCGCAAGGCGCACTGCCGCCTCGTGCGCCATGGCGCTCAGGTCCACCAGCTTCAGGCGCAGGCCCACGCGTGAGATCCGCGCCAGTTCCAGCAGTGTGTCGGTGGTGGCATCCACATGGCGGGTGGCGGCCTGGAGCCGGTCCAGGTAGTGCAGTCCGTCTGTGTCACCTGTGGCCGCCAGCCGCTTGCGCAGCAGCTGGCCAAAGCCGCCGGCAGTGATCAGGGGCTGGCGCAGGTCGTGGGCCAGCGAATAGGCAAAGGATTTCAGCTGTGTGATGACCTTCTCCAGTTCCTGGTTGACCCGCCCCAGCTCCGCCGCCGACTTGGCGGCCTCCTGCGCGCGCGACAGCACAATGCCGATGAGCGCCTGGCGAAGGTCCGCCACCGCAGACAGGTCGCTGTCCGACCAGCGCAGGCTGTGGCCGTACACCTGTTCCACCCAGGTGGCGAAACTGCGCCGGGGATGGATGCGGCCATCATCGCCCGGCGGGTCACCGCGCGGGTCTCCGGCCCACCGGACGGTTTCCTTCACCTCGGGCCGGAACCACAGGATCATGTGCCGGTCGACCTGCGATATGGAGGTCATGAGCACGCCTGCCGCAGCGTGCCTGTAGACCGCAGCCTGGGGGAAGTCGTCTGCCAGCTGTGCCGAGTGATAGCTTTGCGCACCCCATTCCGAGAACCATTGCGCGAGCGCCATGACTTCTGCCGTGCCGGGCGTGAGGCCGGCTGACCAGCAGCTGTCGTTGTGAACGATGGCCAGGCCTTGCGCATGGACCAGGTCCAGCAGGGCGGATGGTTCGTTCACCATGCCCTGCAGTGTGATGTCGGTTTCAGCCACGCGTGCCGCGATGCCAAACGCGGCCTTGCGCCTGCGCAGCCTTTCAGTCACTTCCGCATTGTCTTCGCGTGCCTCGATCAGCAGCGAGATCAGCCGCCCCAGGTGCTCGCAGGCGATTCGCGTCTGCAGTGGCAGGTTCAAGGGCTCCCGGTTGTGGGTGGAGATCAGGCCCCACAACCGCCCCCGTACCACGATGGAGACGGACATCGATGCCATCGTGCCCATGTTGCGCATGTATTCCAGGTGCACGGGTGAGACGCTGCGCAGGCCTGCCTGCGACAGGTCGATCCTGCCGGTCTGCCAGGCAGGGTCTTCACAGACAAGGTCGGCGGGCCGGTAGGCCGCATCGGGGATGACGCGGATCTGGTTGAGCAGGTACAGGTCCCGGGCTTGGGCGGGAATGTCCGAGGCCGGAAACCGGTGGCCGAGCCAGGATTCATATCCTTCGGCCCCGCTTTCCGCGAGCACTTCGCCGTGGCCGGCAGAATCAAAACGATAGGCCAGGCAACGGGCAAAGCCGCTCAGTTCCCTGATGTGCCTGACGGCAAACTCAAGCAGCTGCAAGACCGTGGCGGTCTTCTGCAGGCCGGGCAGTATGCTGCGGGCCAGCGAGTAGATGGGCGCCTGCGCGCCAAGGTCACCGGTCGCGGCCTCGTACTCGAACAGCATCAACGCGCCGCAGCGGTGTGCGGCCACGTCAAATGCAACATTTTCCACAGTCACCTGGCCCAGCCAGGCGGGTGGCTCGCCATCTGGCAGGCCGCCGGTGTCGAATGACAGGTCCGACAGCGCGCCGGCAGCAGACTGGCGGTCGGGCCAGTTGCTGCTCCATGCCACCAGGTGGCCACGCACTGCATCCTGGACGAGCATGCGGCCATGGGGCTGGATCGCCCCCGGTACGCGGATGGGCTCGTCAGCGCATTGCGAGAGGTCGGGAAGTTGCAGACTCATCAGGTTACAGGGCCGGGCGGCCACGGTGACGCTGCCGCGATGATGCCACATGCGTGGCGTGCCCCCTGTCGCATGGTGTGCCCCGAAGGGCGCACCCCTGGCTACTTGGTGCCAGACACTTCGACTTCGACGCGGCGGTCCGGCTGCAGACACGCAATCAGCGCCGGCGTGACCTTGCGGCCCGGGCAGTCATCGGGCCTGGTGACCGGGTCCGCGCCGTTGACGCCCCGCGCCGTGATCTTGCCCGCCGGTACGGCCGCAGTCTCCACCAGGTAAGTGCTCACGGCTTCAGCGCGCTGGGTCGACAACTTCATGTTGTAGGCCTGGGAGCCGATGCGGTCGGTGTGCCCGGTGACCGACACGGAGTCATAGCGCATGCCCCTGAGGTCCTGCGCGAACCTGTCCAGCGACTGCTTGCCGGCCGGCTTGACAATGGCCTTGTCGAAGTCGAACAGCGAGTCGGCCGAGAAGTTCACGCGCATGGGTGCGGGTGGCGGTGGTGGCGCGGGCGGCGGCGGTGGGGGTGGCGGCGGTGGCGCAACGGCGACTACGGGCGGGGGCATGGGTGCGGGCTGCGGCGGCGGCACATACACCGCAGAACGCGGCACCACGGCCTGCTGCTTGGCGCCGAAGTAGTACACGAGGCCCACGGACAGCATGTCCACGTCGCCCTTGTTGCCCACGGCATCGTTGACCCGGTAGCGTTCGGCTTCAATCCGCATGGCCAGGTTGTCGGTGAAGCGGTAGCCCATGCCGACGCCCACCTTCAGGTTGACATCGTTCTTGCGCGGATTGGGGTTGGTCACAATCACGGCGCCGGTGCCGGTGAAGCGGTCGCGTGTCTGGGCATAGGCAGCGCCCACGCGGCCAAACACCTCGAAGCGCTCGCCCAGCGGCATGATGCCGACCAGGTCCAGGTTCAGGCCCTGCACCTTCATGTTGCCAGTCAGCGTGCCGGCAGGCACGGTCGTGGCGGTATAGCCGAAATCGCCGAGCCTGAAATAGCCGCCTTCCACCGCAAAGTAGCGGTTCAGGCGGTAGCCACCATACAGCTTGAAGCCGGCGCTCTTCTCATCGTCTGCGATGGATGTGGTGGCAAAGCCGTTGGCCAGCAGGCGGTTCTGGATGCGTGCGTCATCTATCGTGGCGCGCGTCGCGCCGATGTTGCCACCGGCGTACCAGCCGGTGTCCTGCGCCATGGCATGGGGCGCAGCAACTGCGGCGAGTGCCGCAATGGCCAATGCAACTGAGGTCCTGAGGGGTGTCCTGATCGTGTTCATGCTATATCTCCGTGTGTCAGGGCCGCTCATGGTGCCGGGACGTTGATGATGGTGTTCACCAGCGTGACCGAGGCACCGAGCGACAGCAGCCGCCCGTTGATCGTGACGACGGCGACATTGCCTGCGGTGGACACGGCGGCGCCATCCCTGGCGATGATGGTGCCCGCTATCGTGCCCCCACCGCCGGCGTTGATGGTGGCGGCCGTGCCGACCTGCCAGAACACATTCTTTGCCTGCGCGTTGTTGATGAGGATCACGTTCTGGGGCGCGGCGGCGCCGGGGCCGCCGATCGTCAGGGTGGAGGCCATCTGGAACACAAAGATGGCGTTCGCGTCGCCCTGTGCGTCAAGCGTCAGGTCGCCGCCCTGGATCATGAAGCTGCCGCCGGGCGCCCTGTACACACCGGGTGTGATGGTCTGCGTCGCAAGGTTGGCAGGCGCGGGCACGCCACCATCGGGCAGGCCGGCCAGTGCGTTGTAGGCGGTCACAGCATCAAGGCGTGCCTGGTTGGCGATGGCAAAGGTCTCGGCCGTGCCTTCAGTCGGGCATGCCACGGTGGGCGGCGGCGCTGCCGTGACGATCCTGCCCGTCACAAGGCCCATGTTCATGCCGAGGACTTCGGTGTAGGTGCAGCCAGGACCGGTGCTGTGGAATCCGGTGACGGCCGTTGACACGGCCGTGGTGCCGATGTCGCCATTGATGATGGTGAGCGTGCCCTGGTTGGTCATGCCGGCCGAGCCGCCGATGGTGCCGAAAGGTGCAGCTGAAGCCAGGATGCTGGCATTGCCAACAGGACCAACCGCACCGCCTCCGATAGCTTCTTGCAGGCAGGCAGGTGTGTTGGGGCCTGCCGTGAAGGAGAAACTGAAGTCGGCTGCCATGGCGTTGGCAGGCGTCGCGTTGTCCGTGATGCCTGCAGCACCGCCCCTGAGGATGGCGGTATAGGTCACGCCTGGCGTGAGTGCGGCGACAGGCCGGAAGATGGCGATGCGGCCGGTGCCTGCGTCCACCACGATCTCCGACGCAACCACTGGCACGGCGCCCGGTCCGGTCAGCGTGAAGCTGGTGGCGTTGACGGTGGCCGGGTCAAGCCGGAAGCCGGGTGCGCCAGTGAAACTGGCGGTGACGGCGCTGGCCGGGCAGACGCCTGCAGTGGCGTCCAGGGGTGTCGTTGCAGTGACGGACGGGGCAAAGGTGGCGCCGCCGGTGCCGAGCACCGGGTCGCGCCCGCCGCCTCCACATGCGGTGACGAATGCTGCGGTGAGCAGCACCAGGGACCACGGCATGGCCGTGGCAAGAGACTTGGAAAACATTGAGCGCATGATGGCTTTCTTGTTGTATGCCTGTCGGCTGCTTTCGAAGCAGCCGGAAGATCGGCTTGTGTGGGGAGCCGGTCACGCGCGAAGACAAGAGGCAATAGCGCCGCTTGTCCGGTGGGTAAGCCAGTTTGGGGGGGCGGTGTGAACGGGTCTGTGTGTTGACGCACACAGCCGTGTAGGGGAATGGCTTAAGCTTGCGCCGTCCCGGGCAGCCGGACCGTGAAGGAGGTGCCGGCTTCTTCAGTCGAGGTCACAGAGATCGTGCCGCCGTGGGCGAGCGTGATCTCCTGCGCAATGAACAGGCCCAGGCCCAGGCTTGTCGCGGGCCTGCCGGGCTGGTCTGCGTCCACGGGCAGTTGCACCAGCGGGTTGAAGATGGTGGCGAGCGACGTTTCGGGAATGGCGGGGCCCTGGTTGGAAACCGTGAGGGTGACAAAGCCATCCTCGCCATGAGCGGCCACTTCGACGGGCGTGCCCTCCGAGCGGTATTGCGCTGCATTGGTCAGCAGGTTGGTAATGAGCTGCTGCATGCGCACGCTGTCGAACTCACCATGCAGGTCGCCTGACAGGTCGGGCCGGAATTCGCAGTCGGGGTGCGCGGCGGACGCATCGTGCAATGCGGCGAGGTAGATTTCCCTCAGGTCGGCCGGCACGCGCGTGACGGCCTTCTCGGCTCCGAGCTGGGTGCGGGCGTACTCCAGCAGGTCATTGACCATGGTGGACATGGTGGCCGCGCTGCGCCGCAGCCGCCGCCCTGTGATGACGTTGCGCTCTGCGTTGGCATCGGGTGTGCGCTCCAGCAGCTCGCCGGCCATGCTGATGGCTGCAAGCGGCGTGCGCAGGTCGTGCCCCAGGATCGCCAGGAAGGTGTCCCGGGTACGGGTGGCATGTTCGGAATAAGTGGCGGCTGACTCCGCCAGCGCCTGGTCAACCGCCTCGTTGAAGTCGCCGGCATGCGGCAACCACAGCCGCAGTACGGTCGCGCGCAAAGCGCGGTATTCCGCCACGAGCTGCACCAGCGTGAAGCCGCTGATCTCGCGCAGTGTTCCGTGCGTCGCGGCTGCAGTCTGGATGGCAGGGTCGTCAGGCGCCAGACCCTGGGATTTGGCCTGCTGCTCCTGCGCGCTCTGGCCGGTCTCGATGTCTTTGGCAATGGCTGTGAGGATCTGCTGCGCATGGTCGCGCAGGGCCTTTTTGGACATCTGCGCTGCGGCCGGCTGGAGGGTCAGGGCAAATGCATCCCA
>CAZFKW010000217.1:0-3130 GCA_964519795.1 uncultured Ramlibacter sp.
CTGGCCGGGGGCGGAGGCGGCGGAGACTTCTGACGCGAGGCGCCCAACGGGCGGATTAGGTCGTGCGGCCGGTTGCCTGGCTGCCGCCAATGCGTGACAGTCACGGCCATCATGCGTCGCCAATTCCACCCACTTCCCATTGTTCTCATGGCCGCCCTGGCGGCGCTGTTCCATCCTGCGTGGGCGGACCAGCCGGCGCCAGTCAAGTTGAGGCTTGACGCTACATTGGGACCGGAACTCTACGCGCGATTCCGGGAACTGCCGCTGCGGCCCGATGCCGATCCGGGTCCGGGTGCCGCTGTTCTGGGCGGCGCTCCATTGCTGCGTCTCGCGAGCCTTTCGCCGGCCTGTGGTGCCAGCGCAATCGACCTGCTTCGCGTCTGGCTTGCGGCGTTGTCTGCTCGCGACGAACTCTGGGTCGCCCGGATGCAGGTGCAGGCGGCTGAAGTTCAGGGACTGGCCGGCGCAGCCAGTCCTGGTTCCACGCTTGACGGCGCTGCACAGGTTCGCCAGTCGGCCAGACAGCGCGAAGCCAAGGCGACGGCAACCTTGCGTGCGCAACTGGCTGCACTGCACGGTGGCGCCGACTCTGCCAAACCCCGCAGCATGCCGAACCTGCCGTTCATCAAGCCTGCGGAGCTTTTCGTTGACAACCTTGCCACAGGCGTAGCGCCGGTGGTACCAAGCGCCTTGCACCAGCAGATTGCTTCAAGGATGACCGCTGTCGATGAGGCGCGCAGGGTGTTGCTGTCCCGCCAACAGGACCTGCATCAAGCCAAAGGCTCGCCTGTAGACCTGGCTTATGCCCGGGCCGGGCTGTCGGCGGCATGGCGCGACCTCTACCGTGCGGCCTATGAACAGCTGCTCGTGCAGGCGCATCGCGATGCGCTGGGCGGCCGCCTCAATGCCGGCTGCGTTGATCGCTGGAACGCGCTGTTTTCCGACACGCCCCCAAACTATTGAGCTCTTGCGGAGCTTAGAGCACTTCGCTCGCAAAGTCCGCCAGGCGTGAGCGTTCTCCCCGCGCGAGAGTGATGTGCCCGCCATGCGGCCAGCCCTTGAACTTGTCCACGGCGAAAGTCAGGCCTGACGAGCCTTCCGTCAGGTACGGCGTGTCGATCTGCGCCAGGTTACCCATGCAGATGATCTTGGTGCCAGGGCCGGCCCGCGTGATCAATGTCTTCATCTGCTTGGGCGTCAGGTTCTGCGCCTCGTCCACGATGACGTACTTGTTCAGGAAGGTGCGCCCGCGCATGAAGTTCATGCTCTTGATCTTGATGCGGGAGCGGATCAGTTCATTGGTGGCGGCGCGGCCCCATTCGCCTGCGCTGGTCTCGGTCTTGGCCAGCACTTCGAGGTTGTCGTCCAGCGCGCCCATCCAGGGGCCCATTTTTTCTTCTTCAGTGCCGGGCAGGAAGCCAATGTCTTCACCCACGCTGACGGTGGCGCGCGTCATGATGATCTCGGTGTAGCGGCGGTCGTCCAGCACCTGGGTGAGGCCCGAGGCCAGCGCCATCAGCGTCTTGCCCGTGCCGGCCGTACCGGCCAGGGTCACAAAATCCACCTCGGGGTCCATGAGCAGATTCATCGCAAAATTCTGCTCGCGGTTGCGTGTGGTCACGCCCCAGACTGCGTTCTTGAGGTGGCCGTAGTCCTTGAGCGTCTTGAGCACGGCCGTCCTGGCACGGATCTCGGTAACGCGCGCATACAGCGAAGGCTCGCCGGGCGCCTCGAAGTACACGAACTGGTTGATCAGCAGGCTGGGAACGACCGGCCCGGTGATGCGATAGAAGGTGTAGCTGCCGCTTTGCCAGCTTTCCACCGTCTTGCCGTGCTTGGCCCAGAAGTCGGCCGGCAGGGCCAGCGAGCCGGCGTAAAGCAGGTCGCCGTCTTCCAGCGTCTTGTCGTTCTGGTAGTCGTCCGTTGCCAGGCCCAGCGCGCGCGCCTTCACGCGCATGTTGATGTCCTTGGATACCAGCACGACCTCGCGCGGCGCATGTTGTTGGCGCAGGGCTTCCACAACGCCGAGGATCTGGTTGTCAGCCTTGCCCTGGGGCAGGCTGGCAGGGAGTGCATAGTCCAGCGGCTGGGTCTGGAAAAACAGGCAGCCTTTGGCCTCGCGGTGGCCGGTGGTGTCCAGCTTCAGGCCCAGGGCCATGTCGGCACCGGCAGCGCCTGCCAGCGCATCGAGCGTGCGGCTGGCCTGGCGGCCATTCCTGGCCACTTCAGTCATGCCTTTCTTGTGGCCGTCCAGCTCTTCCAGCACGATCATGGGCAGGAAGATGTCGTGTTCCTCAAAGCGGAACAGGCACATCGGGTCATGCAGGAGGACGTTGGTGTCCAGCACGAAGAGCTTGGCCGGTCCGGTGGACTTTGCCTTTTTGGGGCGCGGAGCCGGCATCGCGGCTTCTGCGCGGCGGCGGCTGCCGCCGCCCGGGCGCTCGGTGGCCCCCGCCGCAGAAGACTCTGCCTTTGCTGACCAGATCGCCGGCGATGCATCCTCAACTTCCGCGAATGCAGTGGCCGCTCCAGCACTCATGCGGGGGTCAAACAGGTCCAGTGCCTGGGGTTTTTCAGCCAGCGGGCTGCTTTCCGGGGACGCCTCCGATTTTCGCGATGCCTTGGAAGGAGAACGGGCTGCAGCTTCGTAAGCTTGCGGCGAGAGCAGGGCGGCGCGCTTGGAGGGGGCGGGTGGCAGTGGCATGTGGCTTCAGTCTCTCTGGTGGGGTGATGGGGCCGGGATCTGGAGTGATGCTGGAAACGATGCTGAAAAAGCGAAAAAGCCGCCTGGAGGCCAAGGCGGCTTTCTTGAGGAGCGCGGTTGCAAGCGTCAACGGCATGAGTTCATTATGCACGAGCCGTGTGACAGGCACGTAAATGACAGGCAGGTAAATTGTTGCCCTGATGCGTCATGCATGAATTGCTGCACATCCGGCTGCACCCGGAAGTCGGTCAGGCAGCTTTCTTGAGGGCCTTGACGGCCTTGAGGACATCGTCAACGTGACCCAGAACCTTGAGGCCGCGCCATTCGTTCTTGAGCGTGCCATCGGCGCCGATGAGGAAGGTGCTGCGCTCAATGCCCTTGACCTTCTTGCCGTACATGATCTTGTTCTTGACCACGCCGAACATG
>CAZFKW010000217.1:3232-7107 GCA_964519795.1 uncultured Ramlibacter sp.
GCCGGCCTTCACGAAGTCCTTGTATTTGTCGCGGAACTGCATGGCTTCCGTCGTGCAGCCAGGGGTGTTGTCCTTCGGGTAGAAGTACAAAACGACAACCTTGCCGAGATGTGAGGTGTTGGAGACTTTGATGCCGCTGGTTGCGTTTGCTTCAAATTCGGGGATGGGTTTGTTGACAACGATCGCCATGGAATTTGTATCTCGTGTGACAGGTTTTGCTCGTTGCTACTTGGGGACGAAGCTTCCCGCTGCAACACGAGATTTTACCCTGAAAAATCAGGCCTCATTCCGGCTGTTCCAGAAGCAGCGCCGCAAGCACGTGCCTGCCCTCTCCTGCAAGGATGTTGTAGGTACGGCAGGCGGCGGGCGTGTCCATGGTTTCAAGCCCCATGCGGCGCGTCATGAGGGGCTGCAGCCAGGCGCCTTGCGGAAAGCGGATGCGCGTGCCGCTGCCAAAGATCACAAGCTCTGCACCCAATGAGGCCAGTTGTTCGAAATGCCCGGCCCCCAGGTCTTCAAAGCGCCGGCAATCCCAGTCCAGTCGCTCGCCCCTGGAGCCGATGATCACGCTGGCCGTGATCTTCTCGCCGTTCACGCCCACCCAGCCCGGCCCATGGGCGGTGATGGTCTGGACATCGGATTTGTCTGGCTGGAGTTTCATGTTGACCTTGTGCCCTGGCGTGCTGCCTGATGCTGCGCTGCACTAAAGCAGTGCTGAAGTGTGGTCAAATTATAGGTTTCGCCTCTGCACAGACGCAGCGCAGGGGCATACATGCATCCCGCGTGGGGTGACCCGGAGCGACATTGAAAGCCATTTCCAAATCCGCCAAGCTCGCCAACGTTCTCTATGACATCCGCGGCCCCATCATGGATGCGGCAAAGCAGATGGAAGACGAGGGCCAGAAGATTATCAAGCTGAATATCGGCAACCTGGCGGTGTTCGGCTTTGATGCGCCTGAAGAGATCCAGCAGGACATGATCCGCAACCTGCCCGCGTCTGCCGGTTATTCGGACAGCAAGGGCATTTTTGCCGCGCGCAAGGCCGTCATGCACGAAACCCAGAAGCAGGGTATCAAGGGTGTGACGCTGGATGACATCTACCTGGGCAACGGCGCGAGCGAACTCATCGCCATGGCCACCAACACGCTGCTCGACGATGGCGACGAACTCCTGCTGCCGGCGCCGGACTACCCGCTGTGGACGGCGGTCACGAGCCTTTCGGGCGGTACACCCGTGCATTATCTGTGCGACGAGGCGAACGGCTGGATGCCCAACCTTGACGACATCCGCGCCAAGATCACGCCGCGTACCAAGGGCATCGTTGTCATCAACCCCAACAACCCGACCGGTGTCATCTATTCCGATGCCCTGCTCAGGGAAATTGTCAGCATCGCCCGCGAGCACGGCCTGGTGATCCTCGCTGATGAGGTCTATGACAAGGTGCTCTACGACGGCGCAAAGCACACGGCCATGGCCAGCCTCTCTCAGGACGTGCTGACGCTGACCTTCAACTCGCTGTCCAAGAGTTACCGCTCCTGCGGCTACCGCGCCGGCTGGCTGGTGGTGTCCGGCGACAAGAAGTCTGCTGCGGACTACATCGAGGGGCTGAACATGCTCTCGAACATGAAGCTGTGCGCCAATGTGCCCGGCCAGTGGGCCATCCAGACCGCCCTGGGTGGCTACCAGAGCATCAACGACCTGACCTGCGAGGGCGGGCGGCTGCGCCGCCAGCGCGACCTGGCCTACGAACTCATCACGGCGATTCCGGGTGTGACATGCGTCAAGCCGCAGGCGGCCCTGTACATGTTTCCCCGACTCGACCCGAAGGTGTACCCGATCGAGGACGACAGGATCTTTTTCCTGGAACTGCTCAGGGAGACCAAGGTGATGCTGGTACAGGGCACGGGCTTCAACTGGCCGACGCCGGACCACTTCCGCATCGTGTTCCTGCCCCATGAGGAAGACCTGCGCGAAGCCATCAACCGGATTGCAATATTCCTCGAAGGCTACAGAAAACGCCACGCCTGACCTTGCGTCGTGATTGCGCCTGGACACGCCGCAAGTGATTTGATCGCGCTGAAAGCACAAGCAATGAAACCTGAAGAAAAAATGAAACCCATCCAAGTAGGCCTCCTGGGCATTGGCACCGTTGGCAGCGGTGTATTCAACGTTCTCGTACGCAACCAGGAAGAGATCACCCGCCGCGCCGGACGCGGCATTGAAATCATGATGGTGGCTGACCTTGACACCGCCCGCGCGCAGGGCATCGTCGGCCCCGGCGTCAAGGTGGTGAATGACGCACGCGCCGTTATTGCCAACCCCGACATTGACATCGTCATTGAGCTCATCGGCGGCTATGGCATTGCCAGGCAACTCGTGATGGAAGCCATCGAGGCGGGCAAGCACGTGGTCACCGCCAACAAGGCCTTGCTGGCCGTGCATGGCACCGGGATTTTCGAGGCCGCCCATCGCAAGGGCGTGATGGTGGCATTCGAGGCGGCTGTCGCCGGCGGCATTCCCATCATCAAGGCCCTGCGGGAGGGCCTGACGGCCAACCGCATCCAGTGGATCGCCGGCATCATCAACGGCACGACCAACTTCATCCTGTCCGAGATGCGCGACAAGGGCCTGGACTTTGGCGTCGTGCTCAAGGAGGCCCAGCGCCTGGGTTATGCCGAGGCAGACCCGACCTTCGACATTGAAGGCGTCGATGCCGCGCACAAGGCCACCATCATGTCGGCGATTGCCTTCGGCATCCCGGTGCAGTTCGACAAGGCCTATGTGGAAGGCATCACCAGACTCGGCGCGCAGGACATACGCTATGCGGAGCAGCTCGGCTACCGCATCAAGCTGCTGGGCATCACCAAGCGGACTGACAAGGGCGTCGAACTGCGCGTGCACCCAAGCCTCGTGCCGGCCAAGAGGCTGATCGCCAATGTCGAAGGCGCGATGAACGCCGTCATGGTCCAGGGCGACGCTGTCGGCACCACGCTGTATTACGGCAAGGGCGCGGGCAGCGAGCCCACGGCCAGCGCCGTGATTGCCGACCTGGTGGACATCACCCGCCTGCACACGGCAGATGCCGCCCAGCGTGTGCCGCACCTGGCTTTCCAGCCGGATGCCATGAGCGACGCCGTGGTGTTGCCGATGAGCGAAGTCGTCACGGCCTACTACCTGCGCCTGCGTGTGGCGGATGAAGCGGGTGTGCTCGCCAAGGTCACCGGCATCCTGGCTGCAGCCAATATCAGCATCGACGCCATGCTCCAGCGCGAAGCAGACGAAGTCGGCGGTGCAGAGGCCAACCAGACTGACCTCATCATCCTCACGCACGACACGCGTGAAGGCACGATGAACGAGGCGATGGCGCAGATGCAGGCACTGCCAACCGTGCTCGCGCCCATCACACGCATCCGCAAGGAAGAGCTGGCGTGAAAAACAACCCCCACGTTCACTTCGTTCCCTGCTCCGTGAGCGGGCGCTTATTGCAATGAAATACCTCAGCACCCGCGGCCATGCGGACCGCAAACGTTTCTGCGAGATCCTGCTGGAAGGCCTGGCCCCCGATGGCGGCTTGTACCTGCCGGAGAGTTATCCGCAGGTAGATGCCGCCACACTCGAAAAATGGCGCCGGCTTCCTTACGCAGACCTCGCGTTCGAAATCCTTTCGCTTTACATCGACGACGTCCCGGCTGCCGACCTCAAGGCACTGTGCCGCAAGACCTACACACAGGATGTCTTTGGTACAAAGGAAATCGTGCCGCTGAAGAAGCTTGAAGACGGCCTGTATCTCGAAGCCCTGTCCAACGGCCCGACGCTGGCCTTCAAGGACATGGCGATGCAGCTGCTGGGCAACCTGTTCGAATACGAACTGGCGC
>CAZFKW010000218.1:0-7101 GCA_964519795.1 uncultured Ramlibacter sp.
CTTGGCGATGTCTTCATCGGCGCGGCGGCGGATGTTCTGGACATCGGCCTGGGCACGCAGGTACTGCTCGGCCAGCTCGGCATTCCTGGCTTGCAAGGTGGAGACTTCAGCTTGTGCCTGGTCCAGCGCCACCTGCGAGTCCGCCTGGCTGGCTGCCAGCGCGGCTTCCAGCTCCTCAGGGCTGGGGGCGCCTTCCAGGGGTTGGTTCTGTTCGGGGTTTTGAGGTTCGGTCATGCTTGGGAACGAGGGTTTCTGGGGTTATTCAGGGGCTCACGCATGCACCTAGGGGCACCATGGCCTTTTTCAAGACGGGGAATCCACTTTTCCCGGCGGATGGGCAAATGCAGCGCCCGGGAAGCTGGTTCAGGCCAGAAGATTCCTGAACGGCTGCCGGTTTTTCCAGCGATAGACACCAAAGTCGCGTTCGTCGGTCGTGAGGATCCGGCCGTGCCCAAGGTGGTCCGCCAGCAGAACCAGGGATGCATCGGCCAGGTCCATCGGCAGGCTGGCGTAGCGCTTCATCATGGCTGGAATTCGCCCGGTCATGCCCTGAGGGATATCCCACGCGACGAGCCCGCCGTCGGCCACCTCGTCCATCAACGCCTGCGCGAACTGCGTTCCCAGGCGGCGGGTGATCAAATGGGTTGCTTCTGTCAATGCCGGCCAGGTTGTGACCCAGCCTTCTTCAACAGTTGGTGCCGCTGCCACCGCACGCTCGTGCCATGCATCGCTGCGGTCGAGCAGGGCGTAGAGGAATCCTGTGTCAACAATGATCACGGCGCGGGCTTTGTCCTGGTCCGGGTGATGCGGGGGGAGCGTTTGCCAGCGGGCAGGGCATGCTTGGCAGCCAGCCCGTCATCCATGTATTTTTTGACATTGGCGGACACGTCAGTCAGCCCGCTGTCACCTTTGCCGATCCACTTCGACAGATGCTTGAGCTGGCCGCTGCCGGCACGCACGTGACGGTAGTAGAAGTCGACACTTTCGCGCAACACGTCACTGACCTTGCGCCCCGTCGCGGCCGCAAGAAATTCAACCTGCTGCTCGGCGACGCCTTCAAATCTCGCATTGACCCGCATGATGCAGCCCCCAAGTATTTACATACATTGTATGACAAGGCATGACAAACGGGGTGCTGCCCGTCCGGCCTCCCCGAATGGGTGACCTGCTGCGATGGGGCCTGCGGCCTGAAAGCGCCGTTCGTCCGGTCGCGTGAAATTTTCAGTGCGCGTCCAGCAGCTCAACGTCGAATTTGAGTGTGGCATTCGGCGGAATGACCCCGCCAGCCCCGCGGGCGCCATAGCCGAGCGCGGCCGGAATGATGAGGGTGCGCTTGCCGCCGATTTTCATGCCGGCGACGCCTTCGTCCCAGCCCTTGATGACCATGCCGGCGCCCAGGGAGAAGGCGAACGGGTCCTTGCGGTCCACGCTGGAGTCGAATTTGGCGCCCTGTACGCCGTCGTTGTAGAGCCAGCCGGTGTAGTGCACATGCACATGATGGCCCTTTTTTGCTTCGGCGCCGCTGCCGACGGCGGTGTCTTCGTACTGCAGGCCGGAGGGTGTGGTGATCATGTGTGTTCCTTTGTCTGGATGTCGTGTGACTGTGGGGTGAACGTGAAATTGTAGTTAGTGCGGCCATGCCCCGGCCTGGCTACCCCAGCAGCCCCCGCCCGGCCAGGTTCCGCATCAGCGCGCCGATGCCGAAAGTCCAGGGCGCAACCTTGTCGGAATGGTTCACCCGGTTGACCAGCATGCCGAGCGCCGGTGTCGATACCGTGACAACGTCGCCCACTACATGCGTGAAGCCCTGGCCCGGTCCGTGCCGGTCCTGGGTGGGGGCAAACATGGTGCCCATGAACAGCATGAAGCCGTCGGGGTACTGGTGGTTCGCGCCGATGGCCTGGCTGACCAGGTCCAGCGGGTCGCGGCTGATCTTGCTGAGCGAGCTGGCGCCCTGCATGACAAAGCCTTCAGGCCCTGTCACCTGCATCGACAGGTCGCACTTGCGCACGTCGTCCATGCCGAAGTTGTCATCAAACAGCCGGATGAACGGGCCGATGGCGCACGAGGCGTTGTTGTCCTTGGCCTTGCCCAGCAGCAGCGCGCTGCGGCCTTCAAAGTCGCGCAGGTTCACGTCGTTGCCCAGGGCAGCGCCCTTGACCTCGCCGCGCGAGTTGACCGCCAGCACCACCTCGGGCTCCGGGTTGTTCCAGGCGCTGCCCGGGTGAATGCCTACTTCGGCGCCCGTGCCGACAGCGCTCATGGGCTGCGATTTGGTGAATATTTCCGCATCGGGGCCTATCCCGACCTCCAGGTATTGCGACCATACGCCCTGGGCGATCAGCACGTCTTTGAGCTTCATGGCCTCGGGCGAGCCGGGTTTGACGCTGGCCAGGTTGTCGCCAATGACGGCGACCACGGCCTTGCGCACGGCCTCGGCCTTGCCCGCATCGCCGCGCGCCTGCTCTTCAATCACCCGCTCCAGCATGCTGGACACAAAGGTCACGCCGGCCGCCTTGATGGCCTGCAGGTCGCAGGGCGCCAGAAACCAGGGCAGGGCGGGGTCGCGCGCGTCTTCGGCCGAGTTGGCCAGGACCTCGGCAGTCCCCGCAATGCGCCCGCCGCCGAACTCGCGCAGCGTGCCGACCGGGTCGGCCAGCTCCAGCAACTGGCTGCAGGTGGAGGCCAGGTGCGTCAGGTCGTAGATGCCGTCGCCCATGACGCGCACCAGCATCGGGCCGGTGCCCTCGACGTGGATGCGGCCGACCAGGATGGCCTGCCCGGTATCGGCGGGCAGGGATTGTTCAAGGGACAGATGTGAGTTCATGGAAGGGTTGCGTGCTGCAGGAGTGGGTTGTCGCCGGCCTTTTTCCTGGCCTGGCTTGCCACCCATTTGGCGGAAAAGGCATTCAGGTCAGAGAGGCGCCGGAGCATGTCGGTGCCGGAGGGGGTGACGATATAGCCGTCGGGGCCATGCGTCATGAAGCCGGCTTCACGCAGCTCCTTGATGCGGGTGTTGAGGGTGTTGGGTGTGATACCGCCCACGCTGTCCTGCAGCAGGCGGAAGGTCTGCGGGTGACCGTCTTTCAGGGCCCAGAGCACGCGCATCGCGTACCGGGCTTCCAGCAGTTCAAACAGCTGGTTGACCGCTGCGTTTTCCTTGGCACTCATTCAGCTTGCTCCTCGCCGGCTGCTTTTTCTGTTGGATTGTTTTTTTGGGGGAGATGCGAGTGTAAGCACCTTGCGCTACATAAACAATAGCGCGGGAAATTCAACGCCATGGCGTCCCGGATATGCGCGGGTTGAAGCCGCTGTCAGAGGTAGATCTTCTGCAGCAGACGCATCAGAGCGTGGCGGCGGTCTTTTCGGCGTTCGCCATGAGCTTCTGGCCCGCGGCTGTCAGGTGCAATCCCATGGCGCGCCCGTCGCGCGGGTGCGGATGGCGCACGATCAGATCGCGCTTTTCCAGTGCATTGATCATGCCCACCAGGTTGGGCGGCAGGATGCTCAGCGCCGTGCACAACTGCCGCGAGGTGATGCCCGGGTTATGGGTGATGAGGGAGAGCACCGAGAAATCCACGGGCTTGAGACCATAGACCGCCATGCGCTCCAGGAATACCTCGATGACGGTCAGCGCGGCGCGGCGGGCGTTGTAGCCGACGAGGCCCTCAAGGTAGCTCGTGTCTACCGCGTCCACCGACGCTGCGGGTACGACAGTCGCTGGTTTTCGTGCACTGGTTCTTGTGGCCATGCGCCGATTCTGGCAGAGCTTCGCGTGCGAAAGGGGAACTGGCAGATCGCCTTACCTCGGCGCCATCCGCAGCGCGCCGTCAAGGCGGATCACTTCGCCATTGAGATGGCCGTTCGTCACGATGTGGCAGGCAAGCTGCGCAAACTCCCCAGGTTTCCCCAGGCGTGGCGGAAAGGGGATGGATGCTGCCAGCGATGCCTGCACCGGCTCGGGCAACTGCTTCATCAGCGGCGTGGCAAACAGGCCCGGCGCCACCGTACACACCCGTATCCCGTACTGCGCCAGGTCGCGGGCCATCGGCAGCGTCATGCCGACCAGGCCGCCCTTGGAGGCGCTGTAGGCCTGCTGGCCGACCTGCCCGTCAAAGGCGGCGACCGAGGCCGTGAACATCATGACGCCGCGCTCCCCGCCATCCAGCGGGGGGAGCTTGGCGCAAGCGGCGGCGAACATGCGGCTCATGTTGTAGCTGCCGATGAGGTTGACGTTGATGACCTTCGCAAAATCCTCCAGTGGCGCGGCGTTGCCATCCTTGCCGACAACGCGCCTGGCCGAGCCGATGCCGGCGATGTTCATGAGGATGCGGGCCGGGCCGTGCGCAGCTGCAGCCTTTGCGATCGCGGCGTTGACGCTGTCGGTGCTGGTGATGTCGCACTGGCAAGCCACGGCGGCGCCGTTTCCATGTGCGGCATTGATGTCGGCCGCCACCTGTCCGGCCAGCTCCATGTTCACGTCGAGCACCGCCACCTTTGCGCCCAGGCGCGCCAGTTCGCGGGCTGTCGCCTCGCCCAGGCCCGATGCGCCGCCCGTGACGAGTGCCGCTTGTCCGTTGATGTCCATGTCTTTATGCCTCAGGAAGAATGATGTTTGGTGCGCTGCCGTCGTGCAGCGCGTTGACCAGTGCGTCGCGATGCTTGAGCACGGCGCGCTGGTTGATGGAGCCCTTGTCGGTGACCTCGCCCTTGTCGATGGACGGTGGCTCGGTCATGACCACCAGCCGCGCAATCCGGTTGGCGCTGCCCGTTGCTGTTCCGGCCAGCGTGTTGACCACCTTCCGGAAGTGGGCCAGCACCGGCGCGCTGGCCACCACCTCGGACATGGGCGCCGAGGCGTCCAGCCCGCTCAGCGCGCGCACTGCGGCGGTCGGGAAGATCATGGCGCCAACTTCCTTCAGGTTGATGCCGGTCAGCACCGCGTCCTGCACATACGGCGCGCCGGCGGCAATGATCTTTGCGCGCATCGGGCCGACACTCACAAAGGTGCCGGTGGCAAGCTTGAAGTCCTCGGCGATCCGGCCGTCGAACTTCAGGCCCTTGTGGATGTCGTTTCCGTCGATCCACTTCACCGCATCGCCAGTGCAGAAGAAGCCTTCCTCATCAAACGCTTCCTGTGTTGCATCGGGTGCGCGCCAGTAGCCGGGCGTGATGTTCGGGCCGCGGTAGCGCACCTCGGTCTTGCCGTCCACATCCACCAGCTTGAGCTCCAGGCCCGGCGTCGGCACGCCGATGTCGCCCGCCTTCACGTTGGGGCTGGTCACGAATACGGCAAAGGGCGACGACTCCGTCATGCCCAGGCCCGTGCCCATGACGATGCGCTCGCCAACCTCCATCTCCTGCGTCTGGTGCAGGGCGTCCCAGATAGGCTGGGCCAGCGCCGCGCCGGAGTAGAAGAACATGCGCACCCGCGACAGCAGCGTCCTGCGCAGCTGGTCGTCGGTCTTCATGGCATTGGCTATCGCCTCGAATCCCGTGGGCACATTGAAGTAGATCGTCGGCGCGATCTCGCGCAGGTTGCGCAGCGTCTCATGCATCAGCGCGGGCGTGGGCTTGCCGTCGTCAATATAGAGCGTGCCGCCGTTGTAGACAGTGAGGCCGAAGTTGTGGTTGCCGCCGAAGGTGTGGTTCCAGGGCAGCCAGTCCACCAGGATGGGCGGCTCCTCGGCCAGCACAGGCATCGACTGGCGCATTTGCTGCTGGTTGGCGCACCACATGCCGTGTGTATTGATGACAGCCTTGGGCATCTTGGTGGAGCCCGAAGTGAACAGGAACTTGGTGATGGTTTCCGGCCCGGTGGCCTGCATGGCGGCATCGACGGCGGCCGTGGCCTCGCGGGCCAGCAGGCTGGACCAGGGGGTCGCCTCGCGGCCATCCAGCCTGCCTTCGCCCAGGACCACTTCGACATCGGGCGCAATGGTTGCGGCGATGGCCTTGCCGTAGCGCTGCGCGTCAGGCGCAAAAACGAGGCCCGGCGTCAGCGTCTCCAGCACATGGCGCAGTTTTTCAAAGTCCTGGCTGACCAGTGAATAGGCCGGCGATACGGGGCAGTAGGGCACACCTGCGTAGATGCAGCCCAGTGCCAGCAGGGCATGCTCCAGGCCGTTCTCGCTGAGGATGGCGACGGGGCGCTCGGCGTTGAGGCCGCGGTCCAGCAGCGCCTGGCCGATGCGGCGTGCGGTGTCCAGCGCCTCTGCATAGCTGACGTGCCGCCATTCGCCCGTGCTGCCGTCGGCGTTCTGCACGCGGCGGGCCATGAAGCTGCGTTGCGGCTCGGCTTGAGCCCAGTGCACGAGGCGGTCGGTCAGGCGGTGCGCGTGGGGCTGCAGGTCCTGGTCGGCGCGCAGGTACCGCGCGCCGCCAGTGCCCTCACGCAGCACGACGCGGGTCACGCCAAAGGTCAGGGGCCGGAACTTGGCGGCGGTGGAGGGGGCTTGGCTCATGCTTGTCTCATGTGTGGTGTTGTCGCCGGTGTGCTGTGGAGGAGCATCAGTTTTTCGTGACCTTGTTGGCCTTGCCCTCCAGGAAGGCGCGCACGCGCTCCTTGGCCTCCGGGGCGCTCTGGGCAATGGCGGCCATCATCGACTCGCTGAAGAAGCCGTGGTCCGCTGACTGCTCGGCAATCCGGGGCAGGGCATGCATCAGGGCATAGTTGGTCAGCGGGGCGTTCCCGGCAATGCGGGTGGCCAGCTCCAGCGCCTTGTCAAAAGCCTGGCCCGCAGGCACGAGGTATTGGGCCAGGCCAATGCGTTCGCCCGCTGCCGCGTCGTACACACGGCCGGTGAGCATCATGTCGGTCATCCTGGCCACGCCGATGAGCTTGGGAATGCGCACCGAGCCGCCACCGCCCACAAAAATCCCGCGCGAGCCCTCCGGCAGCGCAAAGAACGCCGAGTCGTCCGCGACGCGGATGTGGCAGGCGCTGGCCAGCTCAAGCCCGCCGCCCACCACCGCGCCGTGCAATGCGGCTACCACGGGCACGGGCCCAAACTGCACGCGCTCCAGTGCGGCATGCCACATGCGCGAGTGCATCATGCCCTGGCCCGCGTCGCGCTCCTGCAGCTCGCTCAGGTCAAGGCC
>CAZFKW010000219.1:0-7053 GCA_964519795.1 uncultured Ramlibacter sp.
CATGGAGCCTTCGCAGCTGGGTGAGGTGAGCATTGCAAACCTGCCTTTGCAGGTGCTGCCGTACCTGTACCCCAGCCGCTACTGCCAGTCAGACCGGTTGCACAAATTTGCGGTGCGCGAGTTCGGCCACTTGCAGCAGGGTTACAGCCGCGCGCAGGCGATCCGCGACTGGGTGGCCTCGCATGTGTCCTTCCAGTCCAACTCCACCGACGGCAACACGTCGGCAGTGGACACCATCGTGGAGCAGGTGGGCGTGTGCCGGGACTTTGCCCACCTGATGATCGCGCTGTGCCGCGCGGTGAACATTCCCGCGCGCTTTGCCACCGGCATCGACTACGGCGCCGACCCTGCGCTCGGGCCGCAGGACTTCCATGCCTATGTGGAGGTATTTGTGGGCGGCCGCTGGTACATGTTCGACCCGTCGGGCGCCGCCATTCCCATGGGCTTTGTGCGCCTGGCCACCGGGCGCGATGCGGCCGATGTGGCCTTTGCCATGATTTTCGGCAGCGTCCAGGCAGGATCGCCAGTCATCCAGATTGAAGCCGTGCCGAATGCGCAGGGCCAGCTCGTTGAACCGTTCCATTCGCAAAAGGCCTTGTCCACGGATTTGTAGCGTTCCGCGCGCTTTGAAGGGGGACAATTGTCCCCATGGAATTTCTTGCAGTCCTGGCCCTGGGTCTTGTGGCCGGTACCGTCGGCGGGCTGGTCGGGTTTGGGACTTCGATCATGCTGATGCCGGCGCTTGTGCTGGTGTTCGGCCCGCGCGAGGCGGTGCCCATCATGGCGATTGCCTCGATCATGGGCAATGCATCGCGGGTGGCGGCCTGGTGGCGCGAGGTGGACTGGCGGGCGACCGCTGCCTACAGCGCGACCGCCGTGCCTGCCGCCGTGCTGGGCGCCACCACGCTGCTGGCCTTGCCAGTGGGGCTGGCCGAGGGCGTGATGGGGGTGTTTTTCATCCTGATGATTCCGGTGCGGCGCTGGATGACGCGCCAGCACTGGTCGCTGAAGGCCTGGCACCTGGCCGTCGTTGGTGCCTTCATTGGCTTTCTCACGGGCCTTGTGGTGAGCACCGGGCCGGTCAATGCGCCGTTCTTCCTGATGTACGGCCTTGTCAAGGGTGCCTATCTTTCAACTGAGGCCCTGGCTTCCATCGCGGTCTATCTGGCCAAGGCCATCACCTTCCGCGGCATGGGCGCAATGCCGCTGGAGATCATCGGCAAGGGGCTGGTTGTCGGCTGCTCGCTGATCGGCGGCGCGTTCATTGCCAGACGCCATGTACGACAGCTGGATGCGGAGAAGTTCAGGCTGATGATGGACGGCCTGCTGCTCCTGGCGGGCCTGACGATGCTGTGGGCGGCGCTGCGCTGAGTGCGCCGGGCATTGGCGCGATCCGCTCGCGCAGCTCGCGCTTGAGGATCTTGCCGATGGCGCTGCGCGGAAGTTCGCTGGCAAGACGCACCGCCGACAGCCGCTGCGTCTTGCCGACACGGCTGTTGGCCCACTGCATGAGTTCCTCCGGGGTTGCAACGGCGTGCTCACGCAGCACGACGAAGGCGACCGGTGTCTCGCCCCACTGCTGCGAGGGCACGCCAATGACAGCGGTGTCCGCCACTGCAGGGTGCCCGCGCAGCACGGCCTCCAGGTCGCTCGGGTAGACATTGAAGCCGCCGGAGATGATCATGTCCTTCTTGCGGTCGAGCAGCACCAGGAAGCCGTCTTCATCAAAGCGGCCGACATCTCCGGTGCGGATGAAGCGCTTGCCGTCAGGTGCGAACCACTCGGCTTCGCGGGTTTTTTCCGGCTTGCCGAAGTAGCCGGTCATCATGCCCGGTGAATGGCCCACCACTTCCCCGGCTTCGCCGGGCGGGACCTCGCGGCCCTCATCGTCAATGAGCCGGATGTCATGTCCTTTGGAGGGTGGCCCGACGGTATGCAGCTTGGCGGGATGACGATGCGCCTCCAGGATGCAGGTGCCGCCGCCCTCGGTCATGCCATAGAACTCCACCAGCCCACCGGGCCAGCGTGCGAGCACGTCGGCCTTCAGGGTGGCGGAAAAGGGCGCGCTCGTGGAGAACTTTGTCCGGAATGAGGACAGGTCAAAGCTGTCGAAATCCGGCCGGGCCATCAGGCGCTGGTACTGCACCGGCACCAGCATGGTGTGGGTTACCCGGTGCTGCTGCGCCAGCTGCAGGTAGCCGGCGGCATCGAATTTCGGCATCAACACGACGGTCCCGCCGCAGGCGAGCGCGGGGAAGAAGACGACCAGCGTGGTGTTGGAGTACAACGGCGTCGAGAGCAGCGCCACCGCATCCTTGTTGTAGCCATACTGCCTGCCGCGTTGCACATGGGTCCAGCGCATGCCGTGTGGCTGGACGATGCCCTTGGGCTCACCCGTGGTGCCGGATGAGTAGATGATGTTGAAGGCATCCGCCGGGCCGATTGCCACGGCTGCGGGTGTTGCCCCCGGTGCGGCGAGCCAGCTGTCCAGCGGCGTGCCTGCTGCGGAGTTGTCCAGCGCTACGCGGGGCAGCTTCATGGAACTATCCAGGAGGGTGCGTGTGGTGTTGTCCAGGAACACAAGCCGGGCGCCGCAGTCGCGAACCATCTGGGTGAGCCCTTCGGGCGTGGATCCGGGTGCCAGTGGGGCCACTACGGCGCCGGCCCGCAGCGCGCCGAGGAACACGGCAGCATAGGCGATGGACATGGTGGCGCAGATGGCCACCGCATCGCCCCTGGCGAGGCCGTCGCGTTGAAGCGCCGAGGCGACCCTGTCGATCAGGGCGTCGAGCGCTGCATAGGTGAGCTTGTGCCCGCCCTCGACAAGCGCGGGTTGCGAGGGTTCCTGCAGCGCATGCTGGCGGATGAGATCGGCAATCAGGCCGAACTCCTGCTCGATCAGTGGTGTCATGGCGTGGATGGTAGCGCGCGCCTTGCGTGCAGCCTGTCCCGCCGGTGTCGTCAGGTGCCGGCGCGCTTGAGCCTGTCGTAGGTGGCGTCGGTGACGGGGCTGCGGCCGGTATCCACAAGGCCACGCTTGAGGTCTTTGGCGGCCTGCTGGATGTCGGGTCTGGGCGGGCTTGCCTGGCTGTCGGACGATTCGTCGTGTTCATGAGGTAGCCGTGGAAGCGCCTGCTCCTGTTCCCCACCGGCGCGCGTCTCGCCCTGGTTGTTGCCGGCCGGCTTGCTGCCGGAGCGGCGGCGGTTGAAAGGTGTGCGCACGGCCATGAGTTGCTCCTGATTTCGGGTTGTCTGGCAGCTTAGGATGCGAGGCTGTGCAAGTGTGTGCGTGAACGCACACAAGCCCGCAAGACGGCGTGATGTCTTACGCAGCAGGGCAGCGCAGCTTGTGGCCGCTGCGGTTTGCCACTGTCAGTTCCGGTTCTGGCCGCGCTCCGGGCGGCCTGGGCGCCGTTGCTGCTGCTGTCCCCGTGCCTGGTCGCGCTGGCCCCTCTCCCGCCATGCCTGTTCGCGCTGGGCCTGCTCACGCTGGCGCTGTTCCTGGCGCGCCTGTTCCAGGCGCTGCGGCGGCGGTGGCGGCTGGTTCATCACACGGGCTGGAGGCAAGGCGCGCGGCGGTGCGGGGCGCTCACGGTTGCCAAAATTGCGGCCCGGTGTGGGCGGCGGGTCCACGACGCGTGTGCGGGACAATTCGGCGTCAGGCACGCGCTGCAAGCCGCGCCCAGGCCTGCCGCGCCCGAATTCATCGGCATTGACGGCGGTCACTGCGCCGGGGCGCCGCTGGTGCTCGAAGCGACCGGCACGTTCAGGGCGGGTATCCACGTGGCGGTTGGCATTGGCAATGTACCGGCTGCTCGCGCGGTAGCCGGGGCGCCATGCGTCGCCGGGGCCAAGCGGGAACCAGGCAACGCCTGGGCTGCCCGAGCCGAGTGAAATGCTCCAGCTAACGCCCCCGCCGCTGCCACCGACAAAGGCAACCAGCGCGGGCGCATACACAGGCCGCAAGGTGCGCGGCCCCGGCACCCAGGCCCAGCGCGGACCCAGCTGGGTCCAGCGGCCGTAGTGCGACGGCGCGAAGCCCCAGGGTGCATCGTCGATCCAGGTCCAGCCCCATGGCGCGATCCAGCTCCACTGGCCGTAGCGGTAGGGCGCCCATTCAGCCGCCGTCACGCGCGGGAACCATACCGGGCCCAGGCCCGGGTCATCGGTCCAGTCACCGTACTGGTCGAGGTGCTGGTAGCCGATGACCTCGCGCGATACGAAGCGCGCCGAGATGGACTCTTCTTCCATCCGGTTGCGGGTTGCCACCCACTGGTCAAAAGCGTCCCGCTGCAGCCAGGCGTGGGGTGCTGCCGGCGCCAGGTTGCGGCCGGAAAAGCGCATCTGTTGCCCGGCGTTGAAGCGGGTGCTCTCGCGGTTCTCGCCATAGACAGTGGCGCTGCCAGAATGCACGGCCACGCGGGTGGTGTCGTCCTGCGCGTTCACGTCGATGCGGTATTCCCCCGGCTGGGTCATAGCCAGCGCCAGATTGGGCGTGCCGATCTCGAAGCGTTCGCCGGCCATCATTTCGCGGATTCGCACGCTCATTGAGCCCTGGGTGAGGTTGAGCTGGACGGTCTCGTCGTCCAGCGCCGTAATCTCGACGTTGGTCAGCCCGCCGAGCCTGACGGCACTGGAGCCCACATGCAGTTCGGTGCGCGCATGGCGGTCCACCCACAGGCGGTCTCCGCCGATGAGCGGCCGGTTGGTCTGGGCGTTGGTCCAGTCGGTGCGGCCGGCCTCCGCGAAGCTGACTGCGCCCTCCGTGTGTGAAATCCGGCCGACGCGGGCCGGTGGGTCTGCCTCGTCCTGGGCCAGGGCAGTCATGGCAGCGCCTGCAAGCAGCAAGGCGGCCAGCACGCGGGCGGCGGGTAGGTTGGCAAGGCGGTTCAGTGTCATCACGGTTCTCCTGCGGCCATGAAAGCCGCTTTGGGACAACTGCATGAGAACTCACCGACGCAAAGGGAATGTCTGCCATACGTAAGCGGCAGGCAAAGTCCTGGCGGTCCTGATACATCCGGAGTCACGTTCCACCCGTGCGGTCTGGCGCCAGCCCGCTGCGGGCACGAAGGGCTCAGCCACGCGCCAGCGTGACCCCGCCATCCACCACCAGCGTCGCGCCCACCACATAGTCACCTGCGCGTGAGGCGAGGTAAATGGCCGCCCCGGCCATATCGTCGTCGTTGCCGATGCGCCGGGCAGGAATGCGTTGTGAAATCTCGTCGGCATGGTCGCGCGCATCCCGGTTCATGCTGGACGCGAAAGCGCCGGGAGCGATGGCGGTGACGGAGATGTTGTCCTGCGCCAGGCGCAAAGACATGCGGTGTGTCAGGTGGATCAGACCGGCCTTGCTGGCGGCGTAGGAATACGTCTCCTGGGGGTTGACCGAGATGCCGTCGATCGACGCGATGTTGATGACCTTGGCCACATGCCTTGCCGCAGCCTTTCGCAGCAGCGGTGTGAGTGCCTGCGTCAGGAAGAAAGGCGCCTTGAGGTTCAGGTCAACAACCTTGTCCCATCCGCTTTCCGGGAAGGTGTCATAGGCTTCGCCCCAGGCAGCGCCGGCGTTGTTGACCAGGATGTCCAGCTCGCCCTCATGCTTTTCATAGGCAGCAGCGAGCGCCTTTGCGCCCTCGACGGTGGATACATCCGCGGGCAGCGACACGCAGGTGCCAAAGGCCGAAAGCTCGGCGGCGGTCTGGTCGCAGGCGGATGCCTTGCGCGCCGAGATGTAAACACGCGCTCCCTGGGCCAGAAAGCCGGCTGCGATCATGCGGCCAATGCCGCGCGAGCCGCCGGTGATGAGGGCGCTGCGGCCCTTGAGCGAGAAAAGATCGTTCATGATGCGGTCCTGTTGAATGCGGGCAGCACACAGGCTGCACCACGTCCGAGGGTAGCCGCATCAACCGGCCTGTCCAATCACATGGATGACAGCGTGCCGCGGCTGCGCCGGCTCAGTGAGCCGTGCCTGCCGCCCTGGCCGCTTGCCTGCGCCGCTCCCTGAAAGCGTGCAGTTCACCCACCACGCCCTTGCGGAAAGCCAGCACGCAGACCACGAAGATGGCGCCAATGATGACGGTGACCCAGGCGCCCACCTTGTCAGCCAGCAGGTTCTGCAGCGCGATCACGATGCCGGCGCCGAACACCGGGCCGAAGAAGGTGCCCACGCCGCCCAGCAGGCTCATCAGGATGACCTCGCCGGACATCGACCAGTGCACATCGGACAGCGTGGCAAAGCCCATGACCAGGGTCTTCAGCGAGCCGGCCAGCCCGGCCAGTGCGGCTGACAGCACAAAGGCCAGCAGTTTGTAGCGGTCCACCTGGTAGCCCAGCGAGACGGCGCGCGGCTCGTTCTCGCGAATCATCTTCAGGACCTGGCCGAAGGGCGAAGTCACGATGCGCGATATCGCAAGGAAACTGGCCACAAAGACGGCCACCACGACGTAGTACATGCCGGTGTCGGAGATCAGTGGCAGGATGCCAAACAGCTTGCCGCGCGGCACACCCTGCAGGCCGTCCTCGCCGCCGGTGAACGGCGCCTGAAGGCAGAGAAAGTAAACCATCTGGGCCAGCGCCAGCGTGATCATGGCGAAGTAGATGCCTTGCCGCCGGATGGCCACCGCGCCGAACAGGAGTCCGAGGAATGCGGCGACGGCTACGCCGGCCAGGATGCCAAGCTCGGGTGTCATGCCTGCACTCTTGATGGCCCAGCCCGTGACATAGGCGCTGAAGCCGAAGAAGGCGGCGTGTCCGAAGGACAGCAGGCCGGTAAATCCGAGCAGCAGGTTGAAGGCACACGCAAACAGTGCGAAGCACAGCAGCTTCATCACGAAGACGGGGTACAGGCCGATGAGCGGTGCGATCAGCAGCAGCGCCAGGATGATGGCGTAGGTAATGCGGGTGATTCTTGTAGAACTGTTCATCGGATGGGATCCAGGGCGCATGGGGAGAAACATGCGGGGGCAGCCGCAGAACCGGCTTCGCCAGGCCGCTGGCTGCGCCCCCTTGAGGGGCTGAGGGCCGCGGCTCCAAGCCTGCCTGCGCAGGCTTGGA
>CAZFKW010000220.1:0-2561 GCA_964519795.1 uncultured Ramlibacter sp.
CATTGCCTTGGCGGCAGCATCGTGGATATCGGACGATATCTGCTGGTTCAGGCTCATGAGGTAAGGCTTGATGGCCTGCGGGTCGCGCATGAAGTTGGCCCAGCCTTTCTGGACCGCTGCCACGGTGGCTTTCACGACGGCGGGGTTTTTCTGGATCATTTCGTCGGTGGTGAACAGCACATAGTAAGGGCGGTAGCCGAGGTCCGGGATCTTGATCTGCTGGACGTTGATGCCGGCGGCTGCCATGCGTGCCGGCAAGTAGAGTGAGAGTCCCTGCTGCACCATCTGCGGATCATTGCGGAACAGGCTCAGGTCGCCGCTGACCGGAATCTCCCGCCCGGCCGTGATCTTGTACTGCTTCTTGGCCCATTCCCAATATGCAAAGCCGATGTTGACTGCGAAGTTGCGGCCTTGCAGGTCCGTGATGGACTTTACGGCAGGGTTGCTGTGATAAACGAGCGTATAGGGCACGTAGTCCAGGTGTGCGAACACCGCCTTGATGGGCGCGCCGCGCAACCGCGCGAGCAGCACATCGTCGGCATTGCCGATGCCGAAGTCTGCCTGGCCCGAGGCTACCTGAGGGACGGTCTGGATCTTCGGTCCACCCTGCATGACGCTGATCCTGATACCGGCATCCTTGCCCAGGTTGTCCTGCTGGGCCTGCCAGTAGCCGCCCTGGTCGGCCTGCGCGAACCAGCTGGTGAGGATTCGCACGGGCCTGGGTTCCTGCGCTGATGCGCCAGCGGAAAGTGTGAAGGCGCATGCGACCCATGCCAGGGTGAGGGCGCGGCGCTGAAGCTTGATGATGTCCATGATGTGTTACCTCGTGATGGAAAGAAGGAAAACGGAAAACCTGCAGGTGTCAGGCAGCCAGCCAGGGAAGCTGGCTGCGGCTGTAGCGGAATGTCTGGAACACGCTGTTGAGCCGGCCCGGCCCGGTTTTGCGGGCCTCTGCGTCCGGGTATTCGTCAAACCAGGGAATGATGTATTCCCAGACGACCTCGCCCCCAGGCGTGACTTCGAACAGCCGGCCGGTCGCCGATTCGGTGATGTGGGTGTTGCCGTTGGGCAGGCGCTGCGCATTTCCCATGAAGGCGGTGTAGAACGCATTGACCATTTCGTCGGCGTAGGACCACACCACCTCGTTGGTCGCCGGGTCCACCTCCACGACCCGCGAGAAGGCCACATGGGCGCCGGTGCGGAAATTGCCGTTGTCAAAGGCCAGGATGTTGCCGTTGTCCAGCGGCACCGGCGCGTGCTGGTGCGACACCACGCTCGGGGGAATGTGCAGGCGGACCGCGCCGCTGGCCTTGTCCACGCCAATGATTCCGGCGGTGGTACGCAGGCTCATGAGCACGGTGCCGTCCTGCATCACCCCCAGGCCATTGACCAGGGGCCAGTGATAGCGGCCAAAGCCGGGGTGAATGGGGAAATCCTGCGGATCCAGATGCTCCCACGCCTTCCATTCCCACACGATCTCGCCGCTGCGGTTGACCTCGCGGATCACGTCGCCGTACATCGGCTCGTCCGGCGCGTGCGCAGTGCCGCCTGGCACGCGCTGCGCGAATCCGGCCGGCGTCAACTCGCAGGCTGCATAGAGCAAGTTGCCATTCGGCAGCCACTGGGCATCGTGATGGTGCGCGGGGTCTTCGTAGTGCCACACAACTTCGCCGCCGGGGGTCACTTCGGAAAAATCGCCGCCGTGCCACATGGACCAGGGGGCATAGCGGCTGGCGGACCCGGCATGGCTGCCGTTGTAGCCCAGGTTGCCGTTGGCAAGGATGACCGCGTGCCTGCCGGCGCGCGTGGGCATCTGCCACTCGTGCGCCACCTTGCCTTCGATGTCGATGAGGTAGACCTTGCCGCCCCCGGTCTGCGGCGCAATGAGGGTGTAGCCACCCCAGGACAGGGATGGGTCGTGGGCAATCAGGCCGGTGCCGCGGCGGCGCTGGGTGACTTGGTCGACGGTGCTTTTCACGCGATTTCCTGGTTGTCTTGAAGGAGCGATCTACTCCGGTACTTTGAAGCATAGACATCCGGGGTGCTTGGGAAAAGCGGATTGTTTTTGATGGAGCGTCAGAAAAAACCTTACACTGCCTTTATTCACGGACTCCTTGATGCCTGCCATCTCCCAAGCCTTCCGATGCTTTGACGAAGTCGCGCGCCGCGGCTCCATCCGCAAGGCCGGCGAGACTCTGCACCTGACTGCCGCAGCGGTAAACCAGCAGATACTGAACCTCGAAGCACTGGTCGGCGCGCCTCTCTTTGACCGGCTGCCGCGCGGCATGCAGCTCACCTCGGCCGGCGAAATCATGGTGGCAGCGGTACGGCGTAGCCAGCGTGATTTCGACAACGCGCTGGCCCTCGTGGAAGACCTGCGCGGGCTGCGGCGCGGGCACATCAACCTGGGTGTGTCACATTCTTCGGCCGAATACATGATCCCGGGCGTGATCGAGACTGTGATGGACAGTCATCCGGGCCTCAGCTTCAGCGTGCGATCGGGCAATGGTGAAACCCTGCTGCGCTGGGTCGCCAACGGCGAAGTCGACGTTGCCTACTGC
>CAZFKW010000220.1:2571-5979 GCA_964519795.1 uncultured Ramlibacter sp.
TCCGTGCCGCCGGGCGTTGAAGAGGTCCGCGCCTGGCCGCAGCACCTGGGGGTGGTGACGGCCCCGGACCACCCGCTGGCGCAGGCCGGAAAGCCCCTGCGCATGCGCGATTGCCTGGACTATCCGCTGGTCTTGATGGCGCCGAACATGGAGTTGCGGGTGCTGGCCGACCGTATCGACGGTCGGCATTCCCGCCAGAAGCGTCCCATGGTGGAAACCAGCTCAGTACCGATGGTGCGACGGCTGGTCGCACGCGGCGACGCCGTGGCCTTTCTCATCCCCGACAACGTGGCGGAGGACGTCGATCACGGAAGGCTCTCCTGGATCGGGCTGGAAGATGCGGGCGCGCGCCTGCACAGCTGCCTGTACCAGCGGACCGGCTATTCGACCGCTGTGGCGATGGGTGTGTTCCTGGAAGCCCTGGAGGCTGCAGTGGACGGTATCCGCCAGCGCTTTGAAAAGCGCCACATTGGACGCGCGCAACGCGCGCCGCCATAGTCACGACTTCGGTATCGCCCGAGGCTTTCCCATATCATCAATCGCCACATACGTCAGCGATGCCTCCGTCACCTTGATATAAGTCCCTTGCGCCCGAAACCGCTCTGCATACACTTCCACCTGCACGGTCACGGAGGTGGTGCCAATCCTCGTCACAGCCGCGAAGAACGAAAGAATATCCCCCACCCGAACCGGTTGCTTGAAGATGAACTGGTTCACAGCCACCGTCGCCATCCGGCCGTCCACATGCCGCGCCGGCACCACGGAGCCGGCCAGGTCAACCTGGGCCATGACCCAGCCGCCGAAGATGTCGCCGTTGGCGTTGCAGTCCGCCGGCATGGGGATGACCTTCAGGACGAGTTCCTTGTCGGTGGGCAATGTGATGGCTGCTGCACTTGAATCTGCGGACATGGGCACAATCTCGTTCCAGTAACTCCACGAATTGTCTCCCATGCGCCGCGGCGGCGAACTTTCTTCCCATTCCTCCCACGCCCAGCATGCAGCCGGGTCATCCGGCGGCGCGGCTGACGCGCCTGCCCCCCGCTCCGACTGGAGCACCCTCAAGCGCCTCTTCCCTTACCTGTGGCAATACAAGTGGCGCGTGATCCTGGCGCTGTCCTTCATGGTGGGCGCCAAGCTCGCCAACATCGGCGTGCCGCTGCTGCTCAAGGAACTTGTGGACGCCATGAGTTTCAAGCCCGGCGACGCTGCAGCCATCCTGGTGGTGCCCATCGGGTTGCTGGTGGCCTATGGCCTGCTGCGCCTTTCCACCTCGCTGTTCACCGAGCTGCGGGAACTCGTCTTCTCCAAGGCCACCGAAGGCGCCGCGCGCAGCATCTCGCTCAAGGTGTTCGAGCACCTGCATGCGCTGAGCCTGCGTTTTCACCTGGCGCGGCAGACCGGTGGCATGACGCGCGACATTGAGCGCGGCACGCGCGGCGTTCACTCGCTGATCTCGTATTCGCTCTACAGCATCATCCCGACGCTGATCGAGGTGACCCTGGTGCTCACCCTGCTGGCGGTCAAGTTCGACATCTGGTTCGCCTGGATCACCATCATTGCGCTGGTTGCGTACGTCACGTTCACCGTCACGGTGACCGAGTGGCGAACCCGCTTCCGCAAGGAGATGAACGAGCTCGACTCCACAGCCCACGGCCATGCCATCGACTCCCTGCTGAACTACGAGACCGTCAAGTACTTCAACAACGAGGCGTTCGAGGCCAAGCGCTACGACGAAAGCCTGCAGCGCTACCGGCGCGCCGCCATCAAGAGCCAGACCACCCTGAGCATGCTCAACACCGGGCAGCAGCTGATCATTGCCATCGGCCTCGTGTTCATGCTCTGGCGCGCGACGCAGGGCGTGGTGGAAGGCCGCATGACGCTGGGCGACCTGGTCATGATCAACGCTTTCATGATCCAGCTGTACATCCCGCTGGGCTTCCTCGGCGTGCTGTACCGCGAGATCAAGCAGAGCCTGACGGACCTGGAGAAGATGTTCAGCCTGATGGAGAAGGAACGCGAGGTGGCCGACGCGCCCGGCGCGCCGCCGCTGGCAAGCCTGGACCAGCCGACGGTGCGTTTTGAGGATGTGAGCTTTGCCTACGACACCGGGCCTGTTGGCTCGGCCACCGAGGGCCGGCCCATCCTGCAGCACATCAGCTTCGAGATTCCGGCGGGCAAGACGGTGGCGGTGGTGGGGCCGTCGGGCTCCGGCAAGTCCACCCTGGCCCGGCTGCTGTTCCGGTTCTACGACGTGCAGCAGGGGCGCATCACCATCGCCGGACAGGACATACGCTCGGTCACGCAGGCCAGCGTGCGCCAGGCCATTGGCATCGTGCCGCAGGACACCGTGCTGTTCAACGACACCGTGGCCTACAACATCGCCTATGGCCGCGCGGGCGCCAGCCAGGCGGAGGTGGAAGAGGCGGCCCGTGCCGCCCGCATCCATGACTTCATCGCCTCCACCCCGCTGGGCTATGAAACCCGGGTTGGCGAGCGCGGCCTGAAGCTCTCGGGCGGTGAGAAGCAGCGCGTGGCCATTGCCCGCACCCTGCTGAAGAACCCGCCCATCATGATCTTTGACGAGGCCACGTCGGCGCTGGACTCAGCCAATGAGCGGGCCATCCAGGCCGAGCTCAAGAGTGCCGCGCGGAACAAGACCACGCTGGTCATTGCCCACCGGCTGTCGACGGTGGTGGACGCGCATGAAATCCTCGTCATGGATGCCGGCCGCATCATCGAGCGCGGCACCCATGCGGAACTGCTGGCCCGTGGTGAGCGCTATGCGCAGATGTGGGCGCTGCAGCAGCAGAGCCCGGACCGGCTCAAGGACGTGTTGGGCATGTAGACGTGCCTATCAGGGTAAGGCCCGCCCGCCGGGCCGGTGCCCCACAGACATAATCCGGCATGGAAACAAAATGGCTGGAAGATTTCGTCAGTTTGGCCGAGACGCGCAGTTTCAGCCGTTCGGCCACTTTGCGGCACGTCACCCAGCCGGCGTTCTCCCGCCGCATCCAGGCGCTGGAGGCCTGGGCCGGCACTGACCTGGTTGACCGGTCCTCCTACCCCACACGACTCACACCGGCCGGCGAGACGCTGTATGCGCAGTCCCTGGAAATGCTGCAGGCCCTGCAGAGCACGCGGGCCATGCTGAGGGGCCATACAACGGTGGGCAAGGACGTGATCGAGTTTGCCGTGCCCCACACACTGGCCTTTACCTTCTTCCCGGCCTGGGTGTCGGCACTGCGGCAGAAGTTCGGCCCGATCAAGAGCCGGCTGATCGCCCTGAATGTGCACGATGCGGTGATGCGCCTGATCGAGGGCAGCTGCGACCTGCTGATTGCCTATCACCACAGCTCGCAGCCCTTCCAGCTGGATGCTGACCGCTACGAGATGGTCAGCCTTGGCCAG
>CAZFKW010000220.1:6013-7039 GCA_964519795.1 uncultured Ramlibacter sp.
TGGCGCCCTATGTCAGGGACGACGCCGACGGCGCGCCGCTGTACCGCTTGCCCGGCAGGGCCGGCCAGCCCCTGCCCTACCTGGGTTATGCGCCCGGCGCCTACCTGGGCCGCATCGTGGAGCTCATCCTCAAGCAGTCCGGTACGGTCATCCACCTCGACCGGGTCTATGAAACCGACATGGCAGAAGGCCTCAAGGCCATGGCACTGGAGGGGCACGGCGTTGCATTCCTGCCCTACAGCGCTGTCAAGAAGGAGCTGCGGACCCGCAAGCTGGTCAGCGCCGTGACGCCTGAGACCGGCAGCCTGGAGATGACGATGGACGTGCGGGTTTATCGGGAGAGACCCCTGGGGAAAGAGGCGCCCAAAGGCACGGCGCAGGCGCTTTGGGCCTATCTGCAGTCGCAGTCCACCCTTAAATGAGCCGGTTTGCAGGGTTATAACTCTCCTGCATGCATCTTCGCCCAAAGGGCATTTGCCTTCCATCTGGTCTGGGACAATATCTCATGAGCTTCGAAATCACCATCACCCGCCCCGACGACTGGCATCTGCATGTGCGCGACGGGGATGCCCTGCACACTGTGGTGCCGCATACGGCCGCGCAATTTGCGCGCGCCATCATCATGCCCAACCTCAAGCCGCCGGTGACCACCGCCGCGCAGGCCGTGGCCTATCGGGACCGCATCCTGGCTGCCGTGCCCGAGGGCGTGTCGTTCGAGCCGCTGATGACGCTCTACCTGACGGACAACCTGCCGGCCGACGAGATCCGGCGCGCCAGGGAGGCAGGCGTTGTGGCGGCCAAGCTCTATCCGGCCGGAGCCACCACCAACAGTGATGCCGGTGTCACCGACATGCGCAAGACGTACAGGACACTGGAAGCCATGCAGCGCGAGGGCATGCTGCTGCTGGTGCATGGCGAGGTCACGTCCAGCGACATTGACCTGTTCGACCGGGAGGCTGTGTTCATCGAAACGCAGATGATTCCGCTGCGCCGCGATTTCCCCGAACTGAAAGTCGTGTTCGAGCA
>CAZFKW010000221.1:0-5197 GCA_964519795.1 uncultured Ramlibacter sp.
TCGCGTTCCCCGGCCCGGTGTTTGTTCACTTGTTGATGGAGGCGTGATTTGAAGGTCTTGAAGCTGTCTGCCCAAGGTTTGCCCCAATCCTGGATTTCGCTGGAGCAGGCCGTCCTGCACTACGCTGCCGAAGAGGTCCGGTGGGAGGTGGGCGGCGAAGTTGCGGTGTTCCGTGGCGGCCACAATGCCGTGACGGGGCACCAGTCGGTCATCACCATCAGCAGCATCATTGGCACCAAAGGGGTGCCCAACATCAACCCGTTTGACCTCAAGCCGGGCCTGACCAACAGCAAACTCTTTGCGCGGGATCGCAACATCTGCGCTTACTGCGGCCACCATTTCCACGAAGAAGATCTCACGCGTGAGCACATCATCCCGTTTGCCCAGAACGGCATCGACAGCTGGATGAACGTGGTCACCGCCTGCCGCGCCTGCAACCACCGCAAGAGCAGCCGCACGCCCGAGCAGGCCCGCATGCCTTTGCTCTATGCGCCTTATGTGCCCAGCCTGTGGGAAGACTTCATCTTGAGAAACCGCCGCATCCTGGCAGACCAGATGGAGTTCCTGATGGCGCATCTGCCCAGGACTTCACGCCTGTACGCCTGACGCAGTGCCGGCGCGTGAGGGCTTGTAGCCGCCTCTCAATAGTGAAGTTCGAGGATGCTGAGCCGTCCTTCACGTGCGGGCCAGGCCCGGCCCGTCAGGACTTCACCATTGAACTGGCCGGATATGGCGGCCGCGGGAACACTGGCAAGCCTGATCTTCGAAGAAGACACCCCTGCGCCCGGAGGCACGCCAGGCAGGACCTGCGAGCCATTGGCCAGCCGTTGGATTCAAAGCGCCTGCTCGTCGTCGTCCAGAGCGCGGCCGAGTCGCCATTGCCATGCACGAAGATGAGGGGTGGTGCTTCTTCGAGGGAAGGGCGCGATGCACAACCGGCAAGAGCAAGGCTGGCAATGGCCAGCACCCCGAAAAGCCGGGAAAAGGGCGGCGGGTGATCATGCGAACACGCCTGCAGCGTCCTGCATCCTGTCCGAGACTTCGCCCAGGTGGTGCAGCGTGTCGCCAAACGTCATCTCCAGCTGCGTGAGCTTCCTGAAGTAGTGACTGCCAATGTATTCGTCCGTCACGCCGATGCCGCCATGCAACTGGACCGACTGCTGCCCTATGAAGCGCATGGACACGCCCAGCTGGTACTTGGCCCGCGCCAGGGCCCGCCGGCGCTCAGCCGCAGGGGCGTTGAGCTTGAGCGATGCGTAATAGCTCATGGAGCGGGCCAGCTCCAGCTGCATCTTCATGTCTGCGATGCGGTGGCGCAGCGCCTGGAAACTGCTGATGGCCACCCCGAACTGCTTGCGCGTGTTCATGTACCCGGCAGTCAGCTCAACGGTCTTGTCCATCACGCCCACGCCTTCAGCGCACACGGCTGCAATGCCGATGTCAATGGCGTGCTCCAGCGCCGTGAGGCCGTCCGTGGTGACCAGGGATGCCGCCGCGTTGACCAGTGTGAGTTCGGCCGCGCGGCTGCCGTCCTGTGTGCCGTAGCCCCGCGTGCTGACGCCAGTGGCTTTCGCATCCACGATGAATAGCGCGATCCTGCCGTCCGCCATCGCGGGAACGATGAAAGCGCCGGCCATGTCACCTGCAGGCACGACAGCTTTTGATCCATTGACGGTCCAGCCGTCACCCGCTCTCGTTGCCGCGGCGCTGCACACGTCGAGTTTGTACCGCGCGGCGCGCTCCTGATAGGCCAGTACGACGAGAGCCTCGCCACCGGCGATGCCGGGAAGCCAGGCCGACTTGACAGCGCCAGATGCATAACCACTCAACACGCCACCTGCAATCAGGGCCTGTGCAAACGGCTCCAGAACGATGCCGCGCCCGAGCTCTTCCATGGCGACCATGCCCTCGACCGGGCCAAATCCCATGCCGCCGTCCGCCTCGGAGATGTACAGGCCGCACAGGCCGAGTTCGGCCAGCTCATTCCAGGCGGCCCGGTCGAAGCCTCCGGCCTTCTCAATCGCCCTGCGGCGCTCGAAACTGTAGCCCTTGTCCACCCACTTGCGCACCGCGTCGCGAAGGGATTGCTGGTCGTCTGTGAAATCGAAGTCCATATGTGGTTCCTTAGCCCAGGACGACCTGGGACACGATGTTTCTCTGCACTTCATTGCTGCCACCGTAGATCGTGGTCTTGCGCATGTTGAAGTAGGTCGATGCAAGGGGCGCGACATGGGCCGGACCGACATGGTCGCCCTGCCAGCCAGCTTCCATGGCTTCACGGATGAGCGGAAGGCTGGACGGCCCGGCAGCCAGCATCATGAGTTCTGCATAGCGCTGCTGGATTTCACTGCCGCGGATCTTCAGCAGGCCGGCGATGTCAAGCGAGTTCTTCCCCGACTTCTCGGCAGACAGCACGCGCAGGACCATCATTTCGAGAGCCACGACATCCACTTCCAGCTTGGCGATTTCGTCGCGAAAGCGCGGGTCGTCATACACCCCTTCGGCCTTGGCGATGTTCTTCAGGCGCTCGAGCTCCCGCTTGGAGCGGTTCACGTCGGCAATATTGGTGCGCTCATGGCTCAGCAGGTGCTTGGCATAGGTCCAGCCCTTGTTTTCCTCGCCGATCAGGTTTTCGGCCGGCACTTCGACATTGTCAAAGAACACCTCATTGACCTCGCACTCTCCGTCCAGCAGCCGGATGGGGCGCACCGTGACACCTGGCGACTTCATGTCCAGCACGAGGAAGCTGATGCCGGTCTGGGGTTTGCCTTCGGTGGAGGTTCGCACCAGGTTGAACATCCAGTCGCCATACTGGCCGAGTGTGGTCCAGGTTTTTTGGCCATTGACGATGTAGACGTCGCCCTTTCCGGGGATTGTCTTTCTTTCGGCGCGGGTCTTGAGCGATGCCAGGTCCGAGCCGGAACCGGGTTCGCTGTAGCCCTGGCTCCACCAGACTTCCCCGCTCGCTATGCCGGGCAGGAAGCGCTGGTGCTGCTCGGGCGAGCCGAATGCCATGATGACGGGGGCGACCATCACGGGCCCGAACGGCACCACGCGCGGTGCCCCGGCCAGTGCGCACTCCTCTTCAAACAGGTGCTTTTGCACCGCATTCCAGCCCGGGCCGCCGAATTCCTTGGGCCAGCCGTGGCCCAGCCAGCCCTTCTTGCCGAGGATTTTTGCCCATCGCTGCATGTCGTCCCGCGTCAGGTGCAGCGCATTGTGGACTTTGTGGGAGATGTCTTGAGGAAGGTTCGCGCGCACCCAGGCGCGGATGTCGTCGCGGAACTTCTGCTCTTCAGGGGTAAAGGCCAAATCCATAAATGTCTCCAGATTCAATGCGGATTATCCGCACGGTCGTTCGATTATTGCTGTCCGGGTTGTGACAAACCCAGTTCGCTGCAGAGTTTTTGCACCGTTTCCCGGAGTTGGGCCACGTCGGTTTCCAGTACGTGGATGCGAGCCTGCAGATGCCCGAGCTCGCCTGTGGTGGGGGTGGCGGGCTCACCGTCTGCAGTGGCGGGATGGTGAGCCTCCACCGGGCCGCACAGCAGATGCGCCCAGCGCTGCTCGCGCATGCCGGGCGCGCGCGGCAGCTTCACCACCAGCGGCCCTCCCTTGTCCTCGGGACGATCCTGCAGTTCCTCCAGAAAGCCTTCGACCGACGAGATGTCGGCAAACCTGTGCCAGCGCTCGGTATTGATGCGCAATTCGCCGGAGGTTTGCGGCCCGCGCAGCATCAACAGCCCGAGAAGCACGCACGACTGGTCAGGCAGGCCCATCACGCGCTGGAAGTTGTGCTCCCAGCGTGCCACGCGGCTGCCGCTGGACTCGAACACCAGGCTCAGCAGCTTGAGCGAGTCAAGCGCCGACTGGGCCTGCTCGTCGCTGATGCCCATCAGCGGGTCCCGGCTGGTTTTCTGGTTGCAGCCCGAGACCAGGGAGTTGAGCGTGAGCGGGTAGCTGTCCGGCACGGTCCGGGCTTTTTCCATCAGAGTGCCAAGCACGCGGGCTTCAATGGGAGAGAGGATTCGCAAGGTGATAATTCCCCGTTATCGGTTGAGGGCGGGCCACATCAGGCCATTAAGGCCGTGCCGTGAAAATAACATGTCAAACATTGTCATCCTGATCTCCGGCGCCGGCTCCAACATGGCCGCCATTGTCCGGGCCTGTGAAAGCGAAAACTGGGGCGGGCAGTTTGGCGCGCGTATTGCGGCGGTGGTGAGCAACCGCCCCGACGCGCAAGGACTGGTTTTTGCGCGGGAGCATGGTGTTGCCGCCGAGGTGGTGGACCACAAGGCTTTTGCCTCGCGGGAGGCGTTCGACCAGGCGCTTGCTGCCTGCATTGACCGGCACGAACCCGCGCTGGTGGTGCTGGCGGGCTTCATGCGCATCCTCACGTCCGGGTTCGTCCAGCGTTTCGAGGGCCGCATGGTGAACATCCATCCGTCCCTGTTGCCTGCGTTCCCGGGGTTGAACACGCACCAGCGTGCCATTGACGCGGGCTGCAAGGTGGCGGGTGCGACGGTTCACCGCGTGACGGCAGAGCTGGACCACGGCCCCATCCTAGAACAGGCTGTCATCCCGGTGCTGCCGGGCGACACCGCTGCCACGCTGGCAGCGAGGGTGCAGAGCCAGGAGCACATCATCTACCCGCGGGCAGTGCGGCAACTGCTTCGTTCAGGCTGAGCCCTGCTGTCCGGCACCGGGGCGAAGCGGCGCTGCACGAGGCCATCAACAACAAGCTTCCCGTTGAACATCGCTGCGGGGCGCACCCACAGGCCGCGTTCGCCATAAAGGGCGCGGTACAGGGTCATGGGCTCCAGGGTCTCGCTGTGCCGTACGGTGCCGACCACTTCGTAGAGGTTGCCCTTGTAGTGGCGGTACAGGCCCGGCGGTGTTTCGATCAGGGGTGGCAGGTCGTCAGGCATGGTGGATCGCAGGATTTACCGGGTGCGGTGGGACAATAGGTGCCATGCATCCTAAAGCCTTGCTCGACGCGTGTGCCGAACTCGTCAAGCTGACCCTCAAATTTGATCACCCCGCCGACTCGGTGGTGTCGCGCTATTTCCGCGAGAACCGCGCAAAGTATGCATTCGGGCCGCGTGAGCGCGCCACGCTTGCCGAAACGGTCTATGCCGTTCTGCGCAAGAAGCTCCTGTTCGAGGCGCTGGCCCAGGGCGGCAGTGGCCCGAAGGAG
>CAZFKW010000221.1:5207-5703 GCA_964519795.1 uncultured Ramlibacter sp.
TCCTCGGCTTCCATGGCCCCCGCGATTTTCTCAAGAGTGCGCTGAACGAGCAGGAAAAATCCTGGCTTGACGCCTGCGACCCCGTGCTCCCCACTGGAATCGGCCCGGGGCTGCTCGACATGCACCGGCACAACCTGCCAGAGTGGCTGGTGCAGCCGCTCAAGTCGCAACTGGGCGGTGAATTCTGGGCTCTTGTGGAGGCCCTGGGCCAGCCTGCGCCGCTGGACCTGCGTGTCAACGCCGTCAATGCCAAACGCCCCCAGGTGCTGGCGGAACTCGCCAGGGACGGCATCAAGGCCGCATTGACGCCGTATTCGCCCTGGGGCCTGCGCATTGACGGCAAGCCCGCCATCAACAGGATGGAGGTGTTCACCCGTGGCGCCGTCGAGGTGCAGGATGAAGGGTCGCAGTTGCTGGCGCTTTTGCTGGATGCCCGGCGCGGCGAGATGGTGGTCGACTTCTGCGCCGGCGCGGGCGGCAAGACCCTGGCCATTGG
>CAZFKW010000221.1:5713-7004 GCA_964519795.1 uncultured Ramlibacter sp.
GGCGCAACCATGCGCAACACCGGCCGGCTCTATGCGTTCGACACTTCGGCGCATCGCCTGGACGCGCTGAAGCCAAGGCTGGCGCGCAGCGGGCTGTCCAATGTCCATCCGGCAGCCATCGCCCATGAAAGGGATGACCGCGTCAAGCGGTTGGCTGGCAAGATTGACAGGGTGCTGGTGGATGCGCCATGTTCGGGCCTGGGCACGCTGCGCCGCAATCCGGACCTGAAGTGGCGCCAGAGCCCGAAGTCAGTGGAGGAACTTGTTGCCAAGCAGACAGCCATCCTGCAGAGCGCGGCGCGCCTGCTCAAGCCTGGGGGCCGGCTGGTTTACGCCACCTGCAGCATCCTGCCGGAGGAAAACGAGTCGATTGCCCGCGCATTCTCTGAGGCCAATACGGAATTCACCTGCCTGCCCATTGCCGGAATCCTGTCCAATCTGGGGGTGGAGGCTGCATCCGGACTGTGTTCTGGCCCCGATTCAGGCGATTTGTATCTCCGACTCTGGCCGCACCGGCATTCGACGGACGGCTTCTTTGCTGCCGCCTGGCAGAGGAAGTGAGCGGTCGCTAGCGTTGATTTCCGGGAAAAGTTGTGAAAAATCAACTGTTTAGCATCGCGCGACTCTAAAATGGGTCGCAAAGGGTCAAGTTGTACCTATCTATCTTTTTTGGTGAGAAGTTCTGAATATGTTGTTACCTGACTGGGCTGTTCTGCATTCGGTGATTGACTGGGTCGGCAATGGCCTGTGGGATCTTGCCTGGTGGCAGATCGTCCTGTTCACCCTCGTGACGACGCACATCACCATCATTGGTGTCACGATATTCCTGCACCGCACGCAGACGCACCGCGCAATGGACCTGCACCCGATCCCGGCCCATTTCCTGCGTTTCTGGCTCTGGCTCGGGACCGGCATGGTTACCAGGGAGTGGGTTGCAATCCACCGCAAGCACCACGCGAAATGTGAAACCGTTGACGACCCGCACAGCCCCCAGGTTCGCGGCATCGATATGGTCTTCTGGCAAGGCTCCGAGATGTATCGAGCCGAAGCCAAAAACAAGGAAACCATCGCCAAGTACGGCATGGGCACACCGGACGACTGGATCGAGCGCAACCTCTACACCCGCTACAGCTGGCAGGGCGTCGGCATCACCCTGATCATCGACCTGGCGCTGTTCGGTGGCGTCGGCGCTGCTGTCTGGGCTGTCCAGATGCTGTGGATTCCCATCACGGCTGCCGGCATCATCAATGGCATCGGCCACTATTGGGGCTACCGCAACTTCGAGGCGCCG
>CAZFKW010000222.1:0-5595 GCA_964519795.1 uncultured Ramlibacter sp.
GCCAGCCTTGCGGACAGCATGCCTTGATGGACGACGGCACATCGCCCGCCAGGCATTCCCGGGACATGCGCGTCCGCAGACGGCCGGGGCTTTGCGGCTCCGCACCGGCAGGCAGGGGGGGCGCGGCATACAGGCCTGCGCGCCTGCGCATGTGGCTCGTCAAACTGTCCCTCCTGCTGCTGGCCTTGCCGCTGTGGGCCGCAGACCCTGTGCGCGTGGGCGTGTACCAGAACAGTCCCAAGGTGGACTACTCTGCGGGCGGCAAGGCCGAAGGGATCTTTGTTGACATGATCGAGGCGATCGCACAAAAGGAAGGCTGGACACTCGAATATGTTCCCGGCACCTTCGGGGAAGGGCTCTCCCGGCTGGCCGCCGGCGAGATCGACCTGATGCCGGATGTGGCGCTCACGAGCCAGCGTGAGGCGCTCTATGCGTTTCATCGTGAGGCGGTGCTGTCAAGCTGGAACCAGGTCTTTGCCAGGCGTGGCAGCGGAATCCGCTCACTGCTCGACCTGGACAACAGGCGTGTGGCCGTGCTGGAAGGCTCGATGCAGCAGGATTTCATCACGCAGATGGTGACCGGCTTCGGCATTACCCCCAGGCTGGTGCCGCAGCCTGACTTTGCTGCGGCTTTCCGCGCTGTTGCTGAAGGCAGGGCCGATGCGGTCGTCACCAACCGCTTTTATGGCGTTCGCCATGCCGCAGCGAGCGACCTGGAAGATACGGCCATCATCTTCAACCCTTCCCGGCTCTATTTTGCGGCACCGAAATCCGGCGACCCCGCGCTGCTCGCTGCCATCGACAGGCGGTTGCTGGAGTTCAAGAATGACAGGACGTCCGTTTACTTCACCTCGCTGGAGCGCTGGACCGCTGGAGACCAGCGTACCGGCCTGCCGCCCTGGGCCAAATGGGCGGCGCTGGCAGGCATGCTGCTCTTGCTGGTAAGCCTGGCCTGGGGGCTGGCGCTGCGCCGCACGGCTGCACGCCTGCGTGACAACGAGCAGCGCCAGCGGCAGCTGGCGCAGGAGCTTGGCCGGGCCAAGGAAGCCGCGGAAGCGGCGGACCGCATGAAGTCGGCCTTTCTTGCGACCATGAGCCATGAGCTGCGCACGCCGCTCAACTCGATCATCGGCTTCACGGGCATTGTGCTGCAAGGCCTGGCCGGCCAGGTCAATGATGAGCAGGCCAAGCAGCTGGGTATGGTGCGCGACAGCGCACGTCACCTGCTGGCGCTGATCAACGACGTGCTCGACATCTCCAAGATCGAGGCTGGCGAACTGCGGGTGGCGAGGGCCCCTTTTGACCTGCCTGCATCGATCCGCAAGGTTCTCGGCATCGTCACCCCGCTGGCCGCCAGGAAGGGGCTGTCGCTTGACCTCACGCTGGCGCCTGATGTGGGCAAGATGACAAGCGACGGTCGTCGCGTTGAGCAGATCCTGCTGAACCTGCTGGGCAACGCCATCAAGTTTACCGAGCAGGGCGGCGTCACGCTGGATGTATCGCTGCTTGAGGGCTGGCAGGCTGATGCGGCGCAGGCGCCGGGCACGGCGGTGCGCATGCGGATCACCGATACCGGCATCGGCATCAAGCCGCAGGACATGCAGGTGCTGTTCACACCCTTCAGGCAGGTGGATTCCGTGCTGGCCCGCAAGCACGAGGGCACCGGGCTGGGGCTGGCAATCTGCCTGCGGCTGGCCGAGTTCATGGGCGGCCGGATCGAGGCGGAAAGTGTCTGGCAGCAAGGCAGCGTGTTCACGGTCACCTTGCCCTTGCGTCCTGGCGGGAGTGGCCAGGCGGGATAGTTTTGCAAGTTGCGGGCTGCAAGGCTTGGCGCGGCAGCCCGGCATCCTGGCCTGCGGCACGGCTGGATCCCGTATGGCGCCCGTATGATTCAACCCATCGCAGTTTGATGTTCCCGCCCAGCAATGAAGCATTTCGTTTTTGCCGCCCGAGCCCTCAAGGGGGTCGCCGCGCTGTTGCTCCTGGCCACCTTCACCGTTTCCGCGCAGGCGCCTGGTGATTTCAGGGTTGCGCTGGTTATCGGCAATGCCGGCTACAAACAGGCGCCGCTGCTCAACCCGGCCAACGACGCGAAAGCCATGGGCGAGACGCTGCGCGGGCTTGGCTTTTCGGTCATCGAGCTGCGTGACGGCAGCAAGGCGCAGATGGCCGAGGCCATTGCCCAGGTACGCGAGCGGCTCAAGGGCAAGCAGGGCATCGGCATGCTGTACTACGCGGGCCATGGCGTGCAGGTGGACCTGCGCAACTACATGGTGCCGGTGGATGCGCAGCTCAAGACGGTGGCCGACGTGTCGGTGCAGTCGGTGGACGTGGGACAGGTGATCGACGCCTTCAAGGTGGCCGGCAACCGCATGAACATCGTCGTACTGGACGCCTGCCGCGACAACCCCTTTGGCGGCGCAACCACCGGCAGGGGCCTGGCACCGCTGGATGCCCCCAGCGGCACCTTCCTGGCCTATGCCACCGCACCCGGCAATGTGGCCGAGGACGGCGATGAGAAGTCGGGCAACGGCCTGTACACCCAGTACCTGCTGCAGGAGCTGAAAAAGCCGATGGCCCGCATCGAGGACGTGTTCAAGCGCGTGCGATTCTCGGTGCGCAAGGCGTCCGGCGGCCGGCAGATTCCGTGGGAGAGCACCAGCCTGGAGGAGGACTTCCAGTTCAACGATGGCCGCGTGGTGGCGGTGCCCAAGCCCACAACCCAGGTGCTCCTGGCCGCGTTCACGCAGGAACAGCAGGACTGGAGCCGTATCAAGGACAGCCGCAACCCGGACGACTTCTACGCCTTTCTCGCGCGGCACACCAGCGGCACCATCGCCGAAGCGGCCAATGCCAGGCTGGAAGAACTCCTTGGCAGCAATCTGGTCGTGCAGGGCGCAGGCGCCGACGGCAAGGACGCGCCTTACAGCGTGGCGCGCTACCGGCTGGGGGATGAGTTCGAGGTGCGCATCGTGGCCAGCGGCGCATCAAGCTTCAACCAGACAGGCAAAGTCGTGAGCGCACGCGACGGCAATGTCCTGGTGGAACTCCGTTCTGCCGCGACCGGCCCGCAGTCGATGAAGATGCTCTACAACACGCAGGGCGGCTTCATCGGCATGCCGGACAGCTTCACCCACACGCCGCCGTCGTACCTTGCGCCGGCAGGCCTGCTGCAGGTCGGCCAGAGCTGGAAGACAGGGTATGAACAGGAGTTCACAACCAGGGCACTCTCGGACACTCTTGGCAAGATCACCTCGGTAGGCCAGGATCGTGTGGTGGCCCGTGAGCGGGTGACGGTGGCTGCAGGAACGTTCGATGCATTCCGCATCGAGTCCGAAGCCACCAGCATTGGCAAGACGCTCAACATGAAGCTGGCCTCAACCCGGTGGGTGGTGCCCGAGCTGCCCGAGCCGGTCAAGACCGAGAACGTGATGACGGAGGGCGGAAGGACCACGCGTACCTCCCGCGAACTCGTGCGCTACACCCGCGCAGCCGCGAGCGCCGACGTGATGCAGGTCTCACGCGAGCAGGCACGGCGCGACGGGCAGGCCCGCCAGAACCAGCAGCAGGCCTGGACGCAGCTGCTGGCCCGCGCGCAGTCGGGCGACGCCGCCGCCATGGCCGGCGTAGCCAGGCGCTTTGAAGATGGCAAGGGCATGGCGGTGGACATGGCGCAGGCCATCGAGTGGTACCGCAAATCGGCGCAGGCCGGCAACCCGGCCGGCATGGGCGGGCTGGGCGCGATGTACTACAACGCCAGGCTCGGCCCCAAGGACGCAACGCAGGCTGCGCAATGGTGGCGCAAGGGCGCCGAAGCCGGCGACGGCCGCAGCATGGCGGGCATGGCGATTCTTCATGAGAATGGCGAGGGCGGCATGCTCAAGGATGCTGCGCAATCCATTGAGTGGCTCCAGAAGGCCGTCGCAGCCGGTGAGCCACGCGCGCTCTACCGCATGGGTGTGCGCCTGCGTGAAGGCCAGGACATCCAGAAAAACCTGCCCCAGTCGGTTGAGTTGTTCCAGCGCTCGGCCGATGACTTTCCCCATTCGCGTTACCTGCTGGGTTGGGCGTATTTCAAGGGTGTGGGCGTGGCGCCGGATGAAGCCAGGGCGGCGGTTGAATTTGGCAAGGCCGCTGAAGCGGGCGTTGCACCTGCCATGAACGACCTGGGCGTTCTTTACGAGCGCGGCGGCGGCGGGCTGCCGCTGGACGAGGGAAAGGCGCTGGAATGGTTCCGCAAGGCTGCGGCGCTGGGGCAGGCCAATGCCATCGACAACGCGCGCAAGCTGGAGGCGCGAGGCGTCCGGTAGGAGCCAGTAGAAGCGCGGTAGAGCCTGGTTACACGAGCGGCGTGTCCGACTTCTTCAACCGCCGCAGCACGAAGCTGGACTTGCTGTGCCGGATGCCGGGGATCTTGTACAGGCGCTCGCGCAGCAGGCGCTCGTAGTCGCGTGTGTTTTTCACTGCGATGCGGATGAAGTAGTCATAGTCGCCTGACACAAGGTAGGCCTCCAGCACTTCCGGAATCGTCTCCAGCGCCTGGCCGAACTTGTAGAGCATCTCGTCGTCATGGCTCTCCAGGTTGACCTGGACGATGACTGTGTCTTCGTAGCCCAGCGCTTCCAGGCTCGTCTTCACGGTGTAGCCCTCAATGACACCGGTGGCTTCCAGCTGCCTGATGCGGTTCCACACCGTGGTTTGCGCCAGGCCGACTTCGGCACCGATGTCCTGCAGCGTGCGCCTTGAATCCTTGAGCAGCGCTTTCAGGATGGCTACGTCATGGGCGTGCGGGCCGGAGCTTGCACCGTCGGGGCTGCGTTTGGAGGATTTTTCTTCCTTTATTTTTGACATTCTGGATTTCCTTTCGCCTATTATCAATTTTCTCGTGAAAAGAAGAAGCACTTTCAGAGCGGGGGCCGATAAACTTTCCAGCATGCAGACCTCCATGCCCCATACCCTCACAGCCTCTGCCAGCCTCACTTCGGCAGGTACCCCCGAACGCACCCCGGATCGCAATGGCGCGCAAGTGCTGCTCGATACCCTGATCGAAGCGGGCGTCGATACCGTGTTCGGCTATCCCGGTGGCGCCGTACTGCCGCTGTATGACGCACTCCACGGCGAGCCGCGGCTGCGACACGTGCTGGTCCGTCACGAGCAGGCGGCCGTCCATGCGGCCGAAGGCTACGCCCGCACCACGGGCCGCCTTGGTGTGGTCTTCGTGACCTCCGGGCCCGGCGTTGCCAACACCACATCAGGCCTGCTCGATGCCATGAGCGACTCCGTCCCGGTGCTGTGCGTCAGCGGCCAGGTGGCACTCCGGGCCATCGGCACCAGCGCTTTCCAGGAGTGCGATGCGCTGGGCATCTCCCGCACGGTGACCAAATGGAATGCGCAGGTCCGAAGCGTGGATGACGTTGCCTCGCTGGTGAAGCAGGGCGTGTCCATTGCCACGACAGGGCGCCCCGGCCCAGTCTTGATCGACTTCCCCAAGGACCTGCAGAATGCGCCCTCTGCCGCGCACAGTACGGCACCAGTACCGGCACGCCGCAACCGCGAAATCGCCGCGCCTGCGGTTGACGAAGCCGCGCTGGCGGA
>CAZFKW010000222.1:5605-5958 GCA_964519795.1 uncultured Ramlibacter sp.
GTGCGCCTGCTCCAGCAGGCTTCGCGCCCGGTGCTCTATGGCGGCGGCGGACTGATCAATTCGGGTGGGCTCGCCTGCCAGCGGTTTGCAGAACTGGTGCAGCGGGCGCAAAGCCCTTGCACCCTGACCCTGCTCGGTCTCGGCGCGTATCCGGCTTCCGACCCGCAGTTCGTCGGCATGCTGGGCATGCACGGCACCCTCGAAGCCAACCTGGCCATGCACAACGCAGACCTCGTCGTCTGCGTCGGGGCGCGCTTTGATGACCGCGTGACCGGGCGCGTGGAAGATTTCTGCCCGGGCGCCAAGTTCGTGCACATCGATGTCGACCCGGCCTCCATCCACAAGGTCGTGAA
>CAZFKW010000222.1:5968-6964 GCA_964519795.1 uncultured Ramlibacter sp.
CTGGCCCGCACCGGAGCAGGCGGCGCAGGCGCAGCGCATGGCCCCGTGGTGGGAACGGATCAACGGCTGGCGCGAGCAGGACTCGCTCGGCTTCCAGCCGCAGCCCGATTGCATCGTGCCGCAGGCGCTGATGGGCGCGCTGGCTGCGCAATTGAAGGGAACGGACGCCATCGTGGCGACCGATGTCGGCCAGCACCAGATGTGGGCCGCGCAATATATTCCCATGGAAGCGCCCGGTCGCTGGCTCACCTCAGGCGGCGCCGGAACGATGGGCTACGGCCTGCCTGCAGCCATCGGCGCGCAGGTCGCGCACCCGGACAAGCTCGTGGTCTGCGTGAGCGGGGACGCATCGGTGCTGATGAACATACAGGAACTCTCCACCGCCGTGCAGCACCGCTGCCCCGTCAAGCTCATCATCAGCAACAACGGCTGCATGGGCATGGTGCGCCAGTGGCAGCAGTTGCATCATGGCGAGCGCTACAGCCACAGCTATACCGAGGCCCTGCCCGACTTCGTGCAACTGGCCAGGGCATTCGGCTGGTCTGCGCGCCGTGTGGAAAACCCGCAGGAGCTCGACGACGCGCTCGATGCCTGCCTGTCGTCAGCCGGCCCGTTCCTGCTGGACGTCGCCGTTGCGGCGCAGGAGAACTGCTTCCCGATGATCCCTGCGGGCTGCGGGCACCACGAGATCATGTTGTCGGAGTCGAGATGGGCGGTGGGGGATTGAGATCCTGGCGGAAGCGGTGAGATTCGAACTCACGAACCCTTGCGGGTTGCCGGTTTTCAAGACCGGTGCAATCGACCACTCTGCCACGCTTCCGGATCGCCCTGAATTCTAACTGCAGCCGACACGGTGTCCGGGTGTTGCCCGCAGGCAGCAAGGGCGGGCGACATTCGCCCTGAAATCGTGCGCGGCAGGCAATTTTCTTATGCGCCGCGCCACTTTTGGTGTCAAAGTTGTGCATTCGCCAAGAAATGCTGCTAAACCATGGTCGT
>CAZFKW010000223.1:0-6916 GCA_964519795.1 uncultured Ramlibacter sp.
ACATGTACGCGGTCATAAAAACCGGTGGCAAGCAGTATCGCGTTGCTTCCGGCGAAAAAATTAAAGTAGAACAGATTGCTGCGGACGTAGGCCAGGAAATCGTGATTGACCAGGTTTTGGCTGTCGGCATCGGCAGCGATCTCAAGGTTGGCACACCCCTGGTGTCCGGCGCAACCGTCACAGCCACTGTGCTGTCCCACGGCAAGCACGACAAGGTTCGCATCTTCAAGATGCGCCGTCGCAAGCACTATCAGAAACGTCAAGGGCATCGCCAGCAGTTCACCGAACTGCAAATTGGCGCAATTGCGGGTTAACAGGAGCTCAGGTCATGGCACAGAAAAAAGGCGGCGGCTCTACGCGAAACGGGCGGGACTCCAAGCCCAAGATGCTCGGCGTGAAGGCTTTTGGCGGTGAGCTCATCAGCGCCGGCTCCATCATCGTGCGCCAGCGCGGTACCCGTTTCCACCCCGGCACCAATGTCGGCGTGGGCAAGGACCACACGCTGTTTGCCCTGGTTGACGGCCACGTGTCGTTCGCCGTGAAGGGGTCGCTGAACAAGCATACGGTGAGCGTGAGCCCGGCGTAAGCTGATCACTTCGACTCCCCCTCGAAGCCCCGCCCTGTCGGGGCTTTGTTTTTTGGCGGCAAAAACTACTTAAACTGGGTGCCCTATGAAGTTCGTGGACGAAGCCTATGTGGACGTCATCGCCGGCGATGGCGGGGACGGCTGCGTCTCGTTCCGGCACGAGAAGTACAAGGAGTTCGGCGGCCCGAACGGCGGTGACGGCGGGCGCGGCGGGCATGTCTATGCGGTCGCCGACCCCAACCTCAACACCCTGGTGGATTTCCGCTTCTCCCGCCGCCACGAAGCCAGGCGCGGCGGGCACGGCATGGGCTCCGACATGTTCGGTGCGGCGGCCGATGACATCACGCTGAAAATGCCTGTCGGCACGATCATCAGCGACGCTGAAACTGGCGAAGTCCTGTACGAACTCCTGGTGCCGGGGGAGGTGATCACCATCGCCAAGGGCGGCGATGGCGGGTTCGGCAACATGCGCTTCAAGAGTTCGATCAACCGGGCGCCACGCCAGAAGACGCCGGGCTGGCCCGGCGAGAAAAAGAGCCTCAAGCTCGAGTTGAAGGTCCTGGCCGATGTCGGCCTGCTGGGCATGCCCAATGCCGGCAAGTCAACCTTCATCACCGCAGTGTCCAATGCACGCCCGCGGATCGCGGACTATCCCTTCACGACACTGCATCCCAATCTGGGCGTGGTGCGTGTCGGCCCCGAGCAGAGCTTCGTGGTGGCCGACCTGCCTGGCCTGATTGAAGGCGCTTCCGAGGGTGCCGGCCTGGGGCACCTGTTCCTGCGCCACCTGCAGCGCACGCGACTGCTGCTGCATATTGTTGACCTGGCACCCTTTGACGGTGCTGATCCTGTCGCGCAGGCCAAAGCCATCGTGGGCGAACTCAAGAAGTACGACCCGGCGCTCTACGACAAGCCACGATGGCTGGTACTCAACAAGCTCGACATGGTTCCAGAAGACGAGCGCGCCGCACGCGTCAAGGATTTTGTCAGGCGCTTCAGGTTCAAGGGCCCGGTGTTCGAGATTTCCGCGCTCACGCGCGAAGGCTGTGAGCCGCTGGTCAAGGCCATATACCAGCATGTGAAGTCAGTCCAGGTTGCAGCGCAGGCCCCGGTCTATGTCGACCCGCGTTTTGCCGGAGACCCGGCCCCCTGAATCCGGCCGCCCCGCATGCGCCGATCGCAGGCGGACCACCAATGGCAGAGATGAATTCATGACCCAGACATCAGCTTCCACCGTCCTGCGCGATGCCCGGCGCATCGTCGTCAAGGTAGGTTCCAGCCTCGTCACCAACGAAGGCCGCGGGCTCGACGAAGCGGCCATCGGTGAATGGTGCCGCCAGCTTGCGGCCCTCGCCAGGGATGGAAGGGAGGTGGTGATGGTATCCAGCGGGGCCATCGCGGAAGGCATGAAGCGCCTGGGCTGGAAGACGCGGCCCCACGAGATCAACGAATTGCAGGCCGCAGCAGCCGTCGGCCAGATGGGCCTGGCCCAGATGTACGAGACCAAGCTGCGCGAGAACCGCCTCGGCTCCGCCCAGGTGTTGCTGACGCATGCCGACCTGGCGGACCGGGAGCGGTACCTCAATGCCCGCTCAACGTTGCTGACCCTGCTCAAGCTGGGCGTCGTACCCGTCATCAATGAAAACGACACCGTCGTCAACGACGAAATCAAGTTTGGCGACAACGATACCCTCGGTGCGCTGGTGGCCAATCTCATCGAGGCTGATGCGCTGGTCATTCTCACCGACCAGAAGGGCCTCTACAGCGCCGACCCACGCAAGGATCCTGCCGCCGTCTTCGTGCATGAAGGGAAGGCAGGCGACCCGGCACTTGAAGCCATGGCCGGCGGGGCGGGTTCGAGCCTGGGGCGCGGCGGCATGATCACCAAGATCCTGGCGGCCAAACGGGCAGCCGGCTCCGGCGCCTCCACCGTGATCGCCTGGGGCCGTGAGCCGGACGCATTGCTGCGCCTGGCGGGTGGCCATGCCATCGGCACGCTGCTGGTGGCTCAGACCCAGAAAAAGCAGGCTCGCAAGCAATGGATGGCCGACCATCTCCAGTTGCGTGGTGCCGTCACGGTGGACAACGGTGCCGCCGCAAAAGTGCGCGATGAAGGCAAGAGCCTGCTGCCAATTGGCATGACGGCAGTCGAAGGCGAGTTTTCGCGCGGTGACGTGATCGCTGTGCGGGATCTGTCAGGCGCCGAGCTGGCCCGGGGCCTGTCAAACTATTCAAGTGTGGAAGCCCGGCTGCTTTGCCGCAAGCCTTCGGCGGAGTTCGAGAAGCTGCTGGGGTATTCCGCCGAGCCCGAGATGGTCCACCGTGACAACATGGTGCTGACGAAATAGCAGCTCTACAACAGGTCGGCCCCAAGCCGGACGCCGGGGCTGACGGGGCGCCTAATTGTGATCGCTGCCGATGTAGCTGGTGCGTTTGAGTTCGCGCAGCACTTCATCCAGACGCACGGCCGTGCCGCCGTTCGGGCAGCCGCCCTGACGGGCCAGCAGGTAGGTGTGGCGCGACCTGGAGTTGGTCCGCATGTCTTCCCATTGGGGGTTCGTGGCGGGATTCCAGCCACCACTCGGGTTGTACCGCGCGTAGGTCTTGTACTCGCCTGTCGAGCAGCGAATGCCTTCATACATGGCGTTGATGGTGCCGCTGGTGCTTTGGGCCACAACCACGTAGCGCAGGACGCCGTCCTTGCCGATGCTGAGGGTGGCGGGATCGACGCCGAACTTCAGGGCTGAACCAGCGCGGACCTCGAACGGTATCAGGCGCTTGACGTCAAACGACGGCGGAGCGGAGACTTCGGCTTCTTTCCATTCCACCGGTTCAGGGATGTTGCCTTGCGCTGCGGCACCGATTGCCATCATGGCAAGTGCGCACGCCGCGAATCTACGAAGCTGCATGGGTGTTTTCCTGGGCAACAAGCTTGATGCCGGTCTGGGGGTCGGGTTCAAAGGTGGCGCCGGGCGGAAGCTCGAACGCTGCACCGGGCATGGGGACCTGGTCGCCGTCGGGATGCTGCTCGTCATGGTCACGCGTACGCATGCCGCCGCGCAGGTAGCGGTTGCGGTGGTCATGCCGGGGGAGGTAGCGCGCCAGTTCGGTCAGCGCCATTTCATAGACGCCACGCTTGAACTCGACCACCACATCCAGCGGCACCCAGTAGTCGTTCCAGCGCCAGGCATCAAATTCCGGGTGATTGGTAGCGCGCAGGTTCAGGTCCCAGTCGTGGCCGACGAGCTGGAGCAGGTACCAGATCTGTTTCTGACCCTTGTAGTGGCCGCGCGCATCGCGGCGGATGTACCGGTCAGGCACCTCGTAGCGCAACCAGTCACGTGTGCGGGCCAGCATGCGGACATGCCCGGGCATCAGCCCCACTTCTTCATGCAGTTCGCGGAACATGGCCTGCTCGGGGGTTTCACCCCGGTCAATGCCACCCTGCGGAAACTGCCAGGAATGGGTACGTATGCGCTTGCCCCAGAACACCTGGTTTTTCTGGTTGAGCAGGATGATGCCGACGTTAGGCCGAAAGCCGTCCCGGTCAAGCATAATCAAACCCCAAATTTTGAACTGATTCCATTATGCACAGCAATGCGGGTGCAGCAAGGGGTCAGGTCTTCCAGCAGCATACCAAAGCCCTCATGAAAGCCTCCCAGTTTTTCGTATCCACCCTCAAGGAAGCACCGGCCGACGCTGAAGTGGCAAGCCACAAGCTGATGATGCGCGCCGGAATGATCAAGAAACTCGGCGCCGGCATCTACACCTACATGCCCATGGGCCTGCGGGTCATCCGCAAGGTGGAGGCCATCGTGCGCGAGGAGATGAATCGCGCCGGCGCCGTCGAGTTGACCATGCCGGTGGTGCAGCCAGCCGAACTCTGGCAGGAGACCGACCGCTTCGGGACGATGGGTCCGGAGCTGCTGCGCATCAAGGACAGGCATGAACGCGACTTCGTGGTCCAGCCCACCAGCGAGGAAGTGGTAACCGATATTGCGCGCCAGGAGCTGCGCAGCTACAAGCAGTTGCCAAAAAACTTCTACCAGATCCAGACCAAGTTCCGCGACGAGCGCCGGCCACGTTTTGGCCTGATGCGCGGGCGAGAGTTCATCATGAAGGACGCCTACAGCTTTGACCGCGACATGCCCACCGCCAAGGCCAGCTACCAGGTCATGGCGCAGGCCTACCGCAGGATTTTTGACCGTTTCGGCCTGAGCTACCGTGCGGTCGCGGCGGACAGCGGCGCCATCGGCGGCGACCTGAGCGAGGAGTTCCAGGTCATGGCGGCAACGGGCGAAGATGCCATCGTGTACTGTCCGGACAGTGACTACGCAGCCAATATGGAGAAGGCCGAGGCGCTTGCGCCCGCCGGGCCGCGGCCGCAGCCTGCCGCGGAAATGCTCAAGACGCCCACACCTGGCAAGAGCACTTGTGCCGATGTCGCCGAACTGCTGGGCGTGCCTCTGCAGTCCACCGTCAAGTCTCTGGTGCTGGCCACCGACCAGCTTGACGCGGAGGGTCGTGTGGCCTCCAGCCAGATATGGCTGCTGCTCGTGAGGGGCGACCATGACATGAATGAGATCAAGGTCAACAAGGTTGCCGGCCTGGATGCAGGCTTCCGCTTTGCCACGGTGGCCGAGATCGAGGACCACTTCGGCTGCAAGCCGGGCTACCTGGGACCGATCAATCTGGGCAAGCCGGTGAAGGTTGTTGCCGACCGCGAGGTCGCGATCATGGCCGACTGGATCTGCGGCGCCAACGAGGCGGACTTTCACCTCACCGGGGTCAATTGGGGCCGCGATGTTCCCGAGCCTGCCGTTGTGGCTGATATCCGCAATGTGGTCGCCGGTGACCGTTCACCGGATGGCAAGGGTGTGCTGGCGATCGAGCGGGGCATTGAGGTCGGCCATGTGTTCTACCTGGGCACCAAGTACAGCAAGGCGATGAACGCCACCTTTCTGGACGAGAACGGCAAGCCGCAGTTCCTGGAGATGGGGTGCTACGGTATCGGCATCACGCGACTGCCTGCGGCTGCCATCGAGCAGAACCATGACGAGCGCGGCATCATCTGGCCCGATGCGCTGGCGCCGTTCACGGTGGTGGTGTGTCCCATCGGCATGGACCGCAGCGCGGAGGTGAAGGCGGCTGCGGAAAAACTGCATGACCAGTTGCTCGCGGCGGGTGTGGATGTGCTCCTGGACGACCGCGGCGAGCGCCCGGGCGCGATGTTTGCCGACTGGGAACTCATAGGTGTGCCGCATCGGGTGGTCATCTCCGACCGGGGCCTCAAGGAGGGGCAGCTCGAATACCAGCACCGCCGCGATCCGGCAGCGACCAAAGTTCCTGCGGCCGATGTGTTTTCCTTCATCGAAGGCCGGCTCAAGGCGTGATTACCCGCAGGCACTGTCTCATTTCCGTTCCTGCCGGCCTGGGCTCGCTCGCCCTCACACACCCGGCGCGGGCCGGTGGCCAGCTTGAGGAGCCGCTGGTCGATTCAGTTCGTTCCGCGCTCAGTTCTGCCATTGCCAACCGTGCGCCGCCTGTTCCGGAGTTCAACGACACGGAATCCCGCCTGGCCTACCTGCGCTGGCTTGGTGCCATGAGCGAGAGACTCAGGCGGCGCAAGCCTGACTGGCAGGTCCGCAAGGAGTTCCTGCAGACGCTGTGGTACGAGAGCCGGCGTGCCGGCCTGGACAAGACGCTGGTACTCGGGCTGATCCAGGTGGAGAGCGCGTTCCGCAAATTCGCGGTCAGCCGCGTCGGCGCGCGCGGCTACATGCAGGTGATGCCTTTCTGGACGCGGGTGATCGGCGATGGGGATGCCGGCAAGCTGTTTCACATGCAGACCAACCTGCGTTTTGGCTGCGTCATCCTGCGCCACTACATTGACCGTGAACGGGGCGATCTTTATATGGCTCTCGGTCGCTACAACGGCAGCCGGGGCAAGCCGCAATATCCGAATGCGGTCTTTGCGGCCAGGCGCAACTGGGAATTCAATGGTTGATACGCCGCCGCGCGTGTGGCCCCCAGGACCCGGGGCAGCGCATGCGCCTGGCCATGCATGAAGCCGCGCAAACGACTACTGCATGAAGCCGATCCTGGACTTGCCCTGGCCGGGCCTGGGCAGGTCTTCCACCCGCACTTCGTCGCGCCCGCCGAGCCGGGCGTTCCCGAAGCCGGTCATCAGTGCGCGGCGCATCTCGCGGGGTGCCAGTTCGGACAGCGTGTCCAGCAGGTCGTCCTGCGGCTCGGGCAGGAAGCGCAGCCCCCAGCCGTGGTCTGCACGTATCGAGCAGTACAGGTTGCGCGCGATCTGCCGCGCAGCAG
>CAZFKW010000224.1:0-682 GCA_964519795.1 uncultured Ramlibacter sp.
GGCCCGGGGCAGCCATATCGCCACATGGGATGACGATGACTGGCATGCCCCCACCAGGTTGACCGAGCAACTGCGCTGCCTTGAAGAAAGCGCGCAGCCTGCCTGCGTGCTGGCCAATGAGGTGGTCTACGACCAAACGACCGGGCAAGCCTGGCTCTCGCAGCGGCGAAACTGGGAAAACAGCCTTGTCTCAATACGTGATGTCATGCCCGCCTATGCCGACCAGGAAGTCGGCAGTGACGTCCCGTGCGTGGCCCAGCTCGCAGAACCGGGTAGGCTGGCCGCTCTTGCAAGTCCCCATCTATATATCTATGTGTTCCATGGCCAGAACACGGCCGGTCCCACGCACTTTTCCAACAACATCTTCAGCTGGTCAACCCCTCTGGACACCAACTGCTCCCGGCGCGTCCGGGCGGTGCTTCAGGTGCCGGGAAGCCGCCCCCTGACACTCGAAGAAATCCTGGGCGGCCGCGCGGCCGCCGTCAGGCCTTGAGGTACTCCGACTTGCCGCCCAGCCAGCGCCCCACATGGCGCAAAGCGAGATCGCGATAGCGGTCCAGCATCACGGGAGCAAGTTGCCGCGCCCACGCAAGCAGGTCCCCATCAGTCGCCAGATCCGCGAAGCGCAGCAGCGGTGCCCCTGACTGCCGGGCACCCAGGAACTCGCCGGGGCCGCGTATTT
>CAZFKW010000224.1:692-6904 GCA_964519795.1 uncultured Ramlibacter sp.
CACGCCGCGCAATCTCGAAGCCGTCGCCGGTTTCCACCATCGCCCGGAGCCTGGCGCGCGCCGTCTCGCCCAGTCGCCCGTTCTCGCCAGTCGCGTACAGCAGCACACAGGCCGAGGCGGCCGCCCCCCGGCCGACCCGGCCACGCAGCTGGTGGAGCTGGCTCAGTCCGAAGCGCTCGGCATGCTCGATGACCATCAGGGACGCATTCGGGACGTCGACGCCCACCTCAATCACCGTCGTGCTCACTAGCACCCCCATGACACCACTGGTGAACAGCGCCATGACGGCCTTCTTGTCCGCTGGCGGCATGCGCGAATGCAGCAGCCCCACCATCGTGCCCGCCAGTGCAGCGCCCAACGCCTCATGGGTCTGGGTGGCGTTGGTCAGGTCGATGGTCTCGCTCTCCTCAATCAAGGGGCAAACCCAGTAGACCTGCCTGCCCTGGGCAAGCTGCGCCCGGATGCGCTCCACCACCTCGTCGCGCCGCGTGTCAGCGACGACCTTGGTGACAATCGGCGTGCGTCCTGGTGGCAACTCGTCTATGGTCGAGACTTCCAGGTCAGCGTAATAACTCATCGCCAAGGTGCGCGGAATTGGCGTGGCGGTCATCATGAGCAAATGAGGCTCCTGGCCATCACCGGCCATCTTGCCCCTCAGTGCAAGCCGTTGGGCGACGCCGAAGCGGTGCTGCTCATCAATCACCGCCAGCCCCAGCCTCCTGAACTGCACCTGATCCTGGATCACCGCGTGGGTGCCTACGACAAGGCCCGCCTCACCACTGGCCACCATTGCCAGCATGGCCGTGCGCTCCTTTTTCTTCTGGCTGCCGGTCAGCCAGGCCACTCGGACACCCAGCGGCTCCAGCCAGCCGATCAGCTTGCGGAAATGCTGCTCGGCCAAAATCTCAGTCGGCGCCATCAGCGCACATTGCCATCCGGCATCAATGCAGATGGAGGCAGCCAGGGCCGCCACCACGGTCTTGCCGGAACCGACATCACCCTGCAGCAGGCGGTGCATGGGTACGGGTCGCGCGAGGTCCTGAGCGATCTCTTCCCCGACGCGCCGTTGCGCCCCGGTAAGCTGGAATGGAAGGCTGGCCAGCAACTGTTCGTGCAGCCCGGCGTCACGCGCCTTGAGGGACGGCGCACGGAGCAGGTCCCGCTCGCGCTTCGACTGAAGCTGCGACAGCTGTTGCGCCAGCAACTCCTCGGCCTTCAGCCTCTGCCAGGCAGGGTGGCTGCGGTCTTCGAGCGTGGCCAGCGATACGTCTGGCGCAGGATGGTGCAGGAAGCCAAGGGCTTGGCGCAATCCCCACAAAGGCTTGGGCGGACTGGCCTCACGCTGGGGCGGCACGGTCTCGGAGAGGTCTGCCCGGCCCAGCCCGCCAAGCACGGCGCGGCGCAAATACGCCTGAGGCAGCCCGGCAACCGTTGAATACACAGGCGTCAGCGCGCCGGGCAGGTCGCCACCGGCCGGCTTGAACGACGGGTGCATCATGGTGCGGCCCAGAAGGCCGCCCTTGATCTCGCCCCGAGCGCGAATGCGCGTGCCCACAGCCAGTGCCTTCTGCTGCGACGGGTAGAAACTGAAGAAGCGCAATACGCAAGTGTCGGTGTCGTCGTCCACAGTCACCAGCAGCTGGCGCCTTGGCCTGTGAGCAATCTCGCAGGAGGTGACCACCGCCTCGAACTGCACCACGTCACCATCCCGCGCGTCGCGAAGCTTCACGATGCGGGTCTCGTCCTCATAGCGCAGGGGCAGGTGCAGCGCCAGGTCGATGTCCCGCACCAGGCCGAGCTTGACCAGTGCCTTTTGTGGCGCAGACATGGGCGGTTTTGCCGCTGCGGTGCCTGAAGCTGGAACTGGAGCTGTCATGGGACAATTCTGCCCTGTCCTGCAAGCTCGTCCCTTTTCCCATTTACTGTTTGGCACGGGTTCGTCCAGCCCTCAAGCATCATGCGCACCTTCTCCCTCAGCGATTTCGACTTTCATCTGCCAGACGACCTGGTGGCCCAGCATCCCGCAGCGCAGCGCAGCGGGTCCCGACTGCTTGACGGCACCGGGCCGGCGCCGGCGGACCGCGTTTTCCGCGAGCTTCCCGGCCTGCTCGAAGCCGGGGATCTGCTGGTGTTCAACGACACCAAGGTCATCAAGGCCCGTCTGTTCGGCGAGAAGCCCACGGGCGGCAGACTGGAGTTGCTGATCGAGCGCGTGCTGCAGGGCCGCGAAGTTGTTGCTCACATGAAGGTGAGCAAGAAGCCACCGGTGGGCACGACGTTATCCATGCACGGAGGCTTCACCGCAACGCTGACGGGGCGCTGGCCTGACGAACAGGGTCCGCTGTTCAGGTTGCTGCTCAGCGACGACCCATACCTGCTAATGGAACGCCACGGACACGTGCCGCTGCCACCGTACATCACACACGCCGACTCGGAAGAAGACGAGCGCCGCTACCAGACCGTGTTCGCAAAAAATCCCGGCGCCGTGGCCGCCCCGACGGCGGCGCTGCATTTCGACGCTGAATTGCTGGCCGCCCTCAAGACCCGAGGGATCGAGACTGCCAGCGTGACCCTTCACGTCGGCGCCGGCACGTTCCAGCCTGTCAAGACCGAGAACCTGGCGGATCACCAGATGCACAGCGAGTGGTATGAGGTACCGGCCGCGACAATCCTGGCGCTCAGGGAGGCAAGGGAGCGCGGCGGCCGCGTCGTGGCCGTCGGGACCACGACGGTGCGTACCCTGGAGTCCTGGGCCCAAAGCGGGGAAGTCAGCGCAGACACCCGGATCTTCATCACGCCCGGCTTCGATTTCCAGGTCGTGGACATGCTGGTGACCAACTTCCACCTGCCCAAATCCACGCTGATGATGCTGGTCAGCGCCTTTGCGGGCTACGACCACATCATGGCGCTGTACCGCCATGCCATCGCGCAGCGCTACCGCTTCTTCAGCTATGGTGATGCGATGCTGCTCAGGCGCTCAGCGCCACCCGGCCTGCCACACCTTCCACCGCCTTGATCTTCTCCAGGACTGCGCCAGCATCGTTGCGCGTCGCCAGGCCGTTGATGCGCACCTCGTGCATATTCCGGCCGTTGAGCGTTTTGGCACGGACCAGCGCGGGGTAGCCCTCCGTGCGCAGACGGGCTGCCAATGCAGTTGCTGCCGCGGCGGCAGAGACTGTCGCCGCGACAACGCGCCAACGCCCACCCTCAACGGCCACACCCTTGCCCGGCTGCATCTCGGTGCTCGCCAGGAACTTGGCCAGTTCATCAGGCGTGGCATTGCCCACAGGCTTGACGGGCTGGTCGAAAAACCGCGCCCAGAATGCAGTGGGCTTGTCCAGCGTCAGCGCGCCCTGGTCACGGGTCGCCAGGTCAACCTTGCCTTCAAACAGGCAGGCCGCATCATGCACAGCATCCGTCATGCTCCAGAAATCCGTGCCGCGGATGCCAATCGTGGCGGTGCGCAGGCTCACGTCAATCTCGCGCTGGCCCACAGCCTTCGCCACGGCAGAGGTCGCAAAGCGGAAGAATCCATCGAACAGTTTCAGTTCCGAGCGCACGGCTGTGTGGCCGTCCGCAGGATTGACTTCGAGGCGCTGAATGCCCAGTCGGGTCTTCTCGCCAAGGCGGATCAGGCTGCCCTCGGGCATCCTCAGCACCAGGGCAGCCGCCCCTGCAGTTTCGACTTCGTCGGCGGTTGTCACTGCGTCGCCCGGGCTCAGCGGCACACGCTGCCCGCTCCTCGTGGTCCAGGCCGGCATCTGTACCGCCTCGACCACAAGCGTCCTGACCTGGGGTCTTGCTCTGGCGGCCTGCGCCGGAAGGGAAGCGACAGTCAGGCCTGCGGCCACGGCAACACTGCTGCTGAAGAGATCTCTGCGTTTCATAGGATGTCCTGGTTTGGTGAGGAAAAGCCGCCATTCGGTCCGGCAGCCCGCTTTGTAACGGCATGTACGCGAGCAATCCGCGAGTGGATGTGCACAATGTCACGGAATCGACGTTCGAATTACCATATTCGGGCATCTTGGGGGACCCGGACCCGAGTCCCCCTGCCGCAGTGACTTGCCCTGGCCATCATGGACAATCCCCGACATGCTCCAGTTCGAACTGCTCAAATCAGAAGGCCGCGCCCGCCGTGGCCGCCTGACACTCAATCACGGCATCGTGGAAACCCCGATCTTCATGCCCGTCGGCACCTATGGGACGGTCAAGGGCGTCATGCCCCGTTCACTCGATGAGATGGGCGCGCAAATCATCCTGGGCAATACCTTTCACCTCTGGATGCGCCCCGGCCTGGATGTGATGGCGCAATTCGGCGGGCTGCACAGGTTCGAAAGTTGGCACAAACCCATACTGACCGATTCCGGCGGTTTCCAGGTCTGGTCATTGGGCGAAATGCGCAAGATCTCCGAGGAAGGCGTGAAGTTCGCCTCGCCCGTCAACGGCGACAAGCTCTTCCTCACTCCCGAGACCAGCATGCAGATCCAGACGGTGCTGAACTCCGACATCGTCATGCAGTTTGACGAATGCACGCCTTACGACACCAAAGGCCACATCACGACGGAGCGTGAAGCCCGCAATTCGATGGAACTCAGCCTGCGCTGGGCCGGTCGCTGTGTGACCGAATTCGGTCGCCTGGAGAACCCAAATGCACTGTTCGGCATCGTGCAGGGCGGCATGTTCGAGAACCTGCGCGAGGAATCCCTGGCCACACTCGTCGAGCTGGACTTGCCTGGCTACGCGGTTGGCGGCGTCAGCGTGGGCGAACCCAAGGAGGAAATGCGTCGCATCATGGCGCATACGCCGCACCGCCTGCCGGGGAACAAGCCGCGCTACCTGATGGGCGTCGGCACACCTGAAGACCTGGTCCAGGGCGTGGCGGACGGCGTGGACATGTTCGACTGCGTCATGCCCACGCGCAATGCGCGCAATGGCCACCTGTTCACCCGATACGGCGACCTGAAGATCCGCAACGCCCGCCACAAGACCGACGGGCGGCCACTGGACGAAACCTGCACCTGCTACACCTGCCGGGGCGGCAGCAACACCAGCGATGGCAGCGCCAGCGGTGGATTCAGCCGCGCCTACCTGCACCACCTGGACCGCTGCGGCGAAATGCTTGGCCCGATGCTGGCCAGCATTCACAACCTGCACTACTACCTGAACCTGATGCGCGAGGTGCGTGAGGCCCTGGACGCTGGTGACTTCGCGGGATTCGCGCGGCGCTTCGCAGCGGATCGCGCGCGAGGCGTCTGACGGCGCACCTTTGCAGCCGGACAACGACGGGGCGCCGGCAAGCAGACAGTTGGCGTGCCGACCTGTAAGGCTGCAGAAGGTATCGCATCTTGCCACCCGGCGGCCCCGCCGCCTGCAAACTCAGGGCTCGCGCGTCGTAAAAACGGTCAGCACGCCGGTATAGCCATAGAGGTGGTTGCGCGCAATCTCGCCACCGGCAAAGAAACCCACCAGGGGAACGTCGCCCAGGACCCGTCGAACAATCTGGAGTTCTGCGCTGGGCGCGCCAAAGTGGGGGCCGCCCCGGCCCGCGCAACTGACATACACCGCGCCTGCGATCCGCCGCGCCGGATGGGGAGCGGATTCAGCTTCGGGCGCTGACAGCGCGGCCGCCATTTCCATCGTCAGTTCCTCGGGTTCCAGTTCTTCCCGGATCTCGGCACAAACACGGACCAGGTCGGCGCGGGCTGCCTGAACGTTGCGCCTGCAGAACGCCAGCCGCATGCCGGCGTCGGCGTTCTCGGCAATCGCCACACCGCGCCGCACAGGGTCCAGCCCGATGATGTGCCGCACCACCACGTCGCTGCCGAAATTGCCGGTACGTCCGACGCTGTCACTGCCCGCTTCACTCAGGCCCACCAGCGTGGCGCGCACCGCAATCAGTGCCTCGCGCGGCTTGTCGAGCGAAACATCCAGGTCGCGCAGCATGACGTCCAGCGCCGGTTCACCGTCCAGTTCCGTGACCACGTTGCCCTCGACACCGGTGATGCTGCGCACAGGCCCGACGGGCAGGCACCCCTGGGTGACACGCGAGACGAGATGGATGCCTTCGCCAAAAGCCACTCCACTCAAGCCGCCGCTGAACACGCCGCCCGCAGAGCCATAGCCCTTGATATTGCCGTTCCCGCCCACCGCGAACTGCACAGTTTTTGTACGGCTCGATGCGAGCCCGCCAAACAAATAACCCGTCTCGGTGC
>CAZFKW010000225.1:0-6879 GCA_964519795.1 uncultured Ramlibacter sp.
GTGACCGCCTTGGTGGTGTTGCCCACTGCATCCAGCGGATCGGTGATGTCGCGAACGCTGGAGGGCAGCTCGGCCATCTCGGCAATGCCGCCGGCGTTGTCGGTGATGGGGCCGTAGGCGTCAAGTGCCACCACGATGCCGGCCATGCTCAGCATGGAGGTGGCTGCAATGGCAATGCCGTACAGGCCCGCCAGTGCGAACGAGGCGATGATGGCCACGCAGACGAAGATCACGGGCCAGGCGGTCGAGCGCATGGAAACGCCGAGGCCGGCGATGATGTTGGTGCCGTGGCCGGTGGTGGAAGCCTGGGCAATGTGGCGCACGGGCGAGTACTGCGTGCCGGTGTAGAACTCGGTGATCCAGCACAGCAGGCCGGTCAGCGCCAGGCCCACGGCACAGGCGCCGAACAGGCGCAGCTGGCTGCCGGAGGCGGCAATGGCGTTGTCCGGGATGATCCAGGCCGTGACGAACCAGAAGGCGATCAGCGACAGCACGCCGGCGACGATCAGGCCCTTGTACAGGGCGGGCATCACGTTCTTCATGCCGGGCGATGCCTTGACAAAGAAGCAGCCGATGATGGAGGCAATGATGGACACGCCACCGAGTGCCAGCGGGTAGAGCACCGCGTTGACGGGCGCAGCCGCGACCAGCAGCGAGCCCAGGACCATGGTGGCGATCAGCGTCACGGCGTAGGTCTCGAACAGGTCCGCCGCCATGCCGGCGCAGTCGCCCACGTTGTCGCCCACGTTGTCGGCAATCACGGCGGGGTTGCGCGGGTCGTCTTCGGGAATGCCGGCTTCCACCTTGCCCACCAGGTCGGCGCCGACGTCAGCGCCCTTGGTGAAGATGCCGCCGCCGAGGCGGGCGAAGATGGAGATCAGCGACGAGCCAAAGGCAAAGCCGATGAGCGGGTTGAGCAGGTCGGTGAGCTTTTTGTCCGGCGTGAGGTTGCCGTTGCCGACGAGGAACCAGTAGAAACCAGCCACGCCCAGCAGGCCCAGGCCCACAACCAGCATGCCGGTGATGGCGCCGCCGCGGAAGGCAACGTCCAGCGCCGGGCCAATGCCCCTGGTGGCAGCCTGCGCGGTGCGCACATTGGCGCGGACCGACACATTCATGCCGATGAAGCCGCAGGCGCCAGACAGCACGGCGCCGATCACGAAGCCGACGGCGGTCTTGACGTCCAGGAAGATGGCGATGAGGATGGCAAGCACGACACCGACCATGGTGATGGTCTTGTACTGCCTTGCAAGATATGCCGCCGCGCCGGTCTGGATGGCCGCCGCGATCTCCTGCATGCGGGCGTTGCCCGCGTCCTGGGAAAGAATCCAACCACGAGCCCAGATGCCGTACCCTACGGCCACTAGCCCGCATACAAGCGCCAGAATCAGCGCCGAATTGCCTGCCATTTTTTTCTCCTACGTTTGTTCGCTTGGAGGGGGTGCCGCACGTCGGGAACCCCCGCTGCGTTGCTTCCTCGTTGCTCCCCCGTGGAGACGATTGGCCAACCGGCGGAATATAAGCTGAAACAGGGGCAATTCCCGCCGGAGGGGCCGGAAAGCAAGACCTGCGTCAGTAAAATCAGGGTTAATCCCGATCTCCTTAGACTTAAACCCTAAACCAAAGAAGAAACCATGTCCCTCGACAAAGTTACCCCCGGCAAGAATGTTCCCGCCTCGTTCAACGTGATCATCGAGATCCCGATGAACGCCGACCCGGTGAAGTACGAGGTTGACAAGGAGTCCGGTGCCATCTTTGTGGACCGCTTCATGAGCACGTCCATGCACTACCCGACCAACTACGGCTATGTGCCCAAGACCATCAGCGGCGACGGCGACCCGGTCGACGTGCTGGTGATCACGCCCGTGCCGCTCATCCCCGGCGTGGTCGTGACCTGCCGGCCCCTCGGCATCCTGAAAATGCAGGACGAGGCCGGTGAAGACGGCAAGGTGCTGGCTGTGCCGACTGACAAGATCCTGTCGATCTACACCCAGTGGCAAAAGCCCGAAGACCTGAACCCTATGCGCCTGAAGACCATTGCGCACTTCTTCGAGCACTACAAGGACCTGGAAGAGGGCAAGTGGGTCAAGATCCTGGGCTGGGAAGGCCCGGAATCGGCCATGAAGGAAATCATGGACGGGATTGCGAACTACAACAAAGCCCAGGCCTGACGAGGCATCAGCGCGAGGGGTCGGGGAAGATCAGCCCGTGCACCCCGCGCTTGCGCTGGAACGGCTTCCACCGCCCCGGCGCCTGCGCCAGCCGGTCGGCCACCACCCAGAAGGCGCTCGGGTTCAGGCCCAGGCCGACGTGGCTGGCGATGACCTCGACATTTTCGGTTGCAGGATGGGCGGGGCTCGGCGCCTGGATGCTCCCTTGCCAGGCCACGATGCCGTCTGAGCGCGAGTAGATGCTCGTGGTCGGCACGGGCGGCGCCTCGGCCAGCTTGTAGTTCTCTGTTTCACGCGCGATGCTGCGGCCACTCGTCAGCTCATAGAACCGCCAGGCGTTGGTGGAGCGGGGCGGGCCGGAGAACGGCGTTCCCAGCGTGATCACTCCCCTCACCATGTCCGGCATTTCCTTGGCCAGCTCGCGCGCATAGACGCCGCCCAGGCTCCAGCCGACCAGGCTGACCTTGTTGCGGCCAGTTGCATTGAAGGCACTGACGAGCTGCTCCCTGGCTGAGTCCAGCACGCCGACGCGCGGGCCGAAGTTGAAGCCCTGGCTCCAGCCCTCGGTGCGATAGCCCCGGGTCTCAAGATAGCGCCGCAATGGAACGGTGGAGGCGTCGCTCGCGCTCAGGCCGGGAAAGATGATGACAGTATGGCCGTCGCCCCTTGGGGCCCTGGCCAGCAGCGGCCAGGACAGCAGTAGCGAGCCAAACTCCCAGGGCGCCCGGAATTCAAGCGCCAGCAGGGCGAGGTTGGGCGGCCGCAGGTCGTCGGGGTTTTCTTGTCCTTTGCGTGCCATGGTCGTTCGTCTTTTCCGGGGCTGTTCTGTTGGGCTTCAAGGTAGCAGCTTTTTCACCGCGGGCCGGCGTCCTGCGTGCTACTTTAGAGGCCGGCGTCTTCGTTCGGGTCGCCTTGGGGACGGGCCGCGCAGGGGTTTCTACGGGTACTGGTACTGCTTGTGTATTCGTCACGGCATACAGGCGCCTGGCTTCTTCAAATGCCTCGACCAGCGCATCGGCCAGATCCTGCACATGCGGGACGGCCTTTTTGTCTGCCACCACGCCAAAGTCCACACTGCCGGCGTAAGTCTGCACCGTGATGTTCAGGGCCAGCCCGTGGGTGATGATGGACAGCGGGTGGAAGCTCAGCATCCGCGCGCCGGCCATGTACAGCGGCACCTGGGGGCCCGGTACGTTGCTGATGACGAGGTTGGCCAGCATCGGCAGCTTGTCGGCCAGGCCTGTGGCGCTGTAAGTCTTGAAGGCGGCCTTGGCCACACCCCCCACGATCCAGGGCGCCAGCAGCGACGGGTAGTCGGTTGGCAGCACGCTCTTGAGGCCGACCAGTGCGCTCTTGACCTTGCCGGTGGAGGCCATGATGGCATTCATGCGCTTGACCGGATTCGCATGCTGCGTGCCAAGGTCCACCAGGCTCATGGACGCCTGGTTGTTCAGTTCCTTGTTGCCCTCCTCGCGCAGGCTGACGGGCATGGCAGCGATCATCGGCTTTCCCGGGATGCTGGCGTGCTTTGCCAGGTAGCTGCGCAGGGCCGTGGCGCAGATCCACAGCACGATGTCGTTGAAGCTGCCGCCCACGGACCGGGCCATTGCGCGGCAGTCGGCGAACGGGATGGCTGCCGTCGCGAACTCACGGTCCGGCGTGATGGCTGCATTGAACACGGTTTTTGGCGCAAGGCCCACAGGCAGCCTGGGGCGCAACGGCTTGCCCGCCCCGCCCATGGCCTGCCGCGCTACGGTGCCGCCCACGGACGACGCAGCAGCCGGCAGCGATTTCGCCAGCCTGGCGTACTGCGCCAGTGAGTTGGAGAACACGGCGCCTATCATCGCGCCAATCTTCAGGTCGCGGTGCTTGCTGCCATTGCGCGACGGGTCTGGCGGAGGCACCTCGCGCGGAACGGGTGTGACGTCGAGCATGGCGTTGGCCAGCACCATGCCGCCCTTGCCATCCAGAGCCGCATGATGCACCTTGGAATACAAGCCTGCGCACTTGCGGCCATCGGGCAGCCTGATGCTGTCGAACACGTAAAACTCCCACAGTGGATGCGCGCGGTCTACCAGCTTGCCGTGCAGCTTCGCGGTCACGGCTTCGACCTCGCGGACAGTGAGGTTGGAGCCGGGGACCTTGCGGATGTGATGGTCAAGGTCCACCTCACCAGCCTCAACCCAGCGCGGATGGCCCAGGTCCAGGGGCATGAAGGCCAGCTTGCGGCTGAAGATGGGCGCCAGGTGCATGCGTGCTGCAATATGCGCCTTGACCCGCTTGTAGAAGCTGCCCTTGAAACCCGCAGGCAGTTCATAGAGGTTGAGGGACCCCACATGCATGGGCATTTCCGCAGCCTCAAGATAGAGGAAGGTCGCGTCCAGGCCGCTCAAGGTTTTCATGTTGTTGTCTCTCCTGTGCGCAGGTTAGCCCCGCGCCGGAGCTGGCGCCACTAGGGTTTGCCGCAAAGGCCGGACGCCCCGCAGGCGCATTCATCAAGTCAGCTGTTCCTGAACGGCGAACGGTCTTCGAGATGCTCCATGTAGTTCCTGATGCCCTGGCCTTCACGCTCGAGGAACCGCTCCACTGCATCGGCAAACGAAGGATGGGCCAGCCAGTGGGCTGATGTCGTCCTGACGGGCAGCAGCGCGCGCGCCATCTTGTGCTCGCCCTGCGCGCCACCCTCAAACCGGCTGTAGCCATGCTCAATGCACCATTGCAGCGGCTGGTAGTAACAGGCCTCAAAGTGCAGGCAGTCCACCCGCTCGATAGCGCCCCAGTAGCGCCCGAAGGCGACTTTCTCGAATGTCTGCGCCCCTGGCAAGGCGACGGTCGGCTCCTGTTGTACGGCGATCAGGCTGCTGGCGATCGGCTTGCCATTGCGCTCACCAATGAAGAGCAGCCAGTTGACAGGCATGGTCGCGGCCATGCGGGCGAAGAATTCAGGAGTGAGATAGGGCGCGTTGCCATGCTCGAAGTAGGTGCGCTCGTAGCAATCGTAGAAGAAGGCCCAGTCTTCAGGACTGATTTCGGTGCCAAGCGACCAGCGGAAGGTGACCCCGGCTTCGGTGACCTTGCGACGCTCCTGGCGAATTTTTTTGCGTTTTTCCTGGGTCAGGGAGGCGAGGAAACCGTCGAAGTCTTCATAGCCCTGAACTGAATTATTCCAGTGGAACTGCACGGTGTGGCGCAGCATGAGGCCGGCGTTCCGGCACGCCTGCACGTCAGCGTCGCTGCAGAAAAGCAGGTGCAGGGACGACAGGTCCTCGTCGCCGCACCATTGCACCAGGGCCCGCACCAGGGCAAGGCGTGCGTCCGCATCCCGCGCCAGCAGGCGCGCGCCCGGTACAGGAGTGAAGGGTGGCGCCACCAGGGCCTTGGGGTAGTAGGGCAGGTTGTGCTGCTCATAGGCATTGGCCCAGGCCCAGTCGAAGACGTACTCGCCATAAGAGTGGCTTTTGAGGTAGAGCGCGCAGGCCGCATGCAGCTCATCTCCCCGCCACAGCGTGACGAAGCGCGGCGTCCAGCCGGTTCTGGGCACGGCGCTGCGGCTGTCGTGCATGGCGGCCAGGTACTCGTGGCGCATGAACGGGCTGTCGCTTGGCTGCGCTGCCAGCAGGCTGTTCCATTTTTCGGCTTGCACCTGCGCCGGCGAGGTCAGCACCCGGATGACATAATCGTTTGTATCGTTTTCCACTGGCCCTCGCACCCCGGTTCATGACTCTCAAACTCTGCATCGCCCAACTCAACTTCATTGTCGGAGACATGCAGGGCAATGCGCAAAAGATCATCGACGCGGCGCGAACTGCCTACGCACAGGGTGCGCGACTGCTGCTGACGCCCGAGCTCTCGATCTGCGGCTATGCAGCAGAGGACCTGTTCCTGCGGCCGGCCTTCATCGCCGCCTGCGATGATGCCGTGAAAACGGTGGCCCGCGAGCTGGCCGGGTTAAAGGACATGGTGGTTGTCGTCGGCCACCCCAGCGGTGGCGACACGCGAACCCGCAGCGTGGCGGTGCAGAGCCGCCACAATGCCGCCAGCGTGGTGAGCGAAGGGCGCGTCCTGCACACCTATGCCAAGCGCGAGCTTCCCAACTACCAGGTGTTTGACGAGCGCCGCTATTTCACCCCGGGGCAGGGTACCTGCGTGTTCAAGGTGCGAAGCGGCAATGATGAGGTCAGCGTCGGCCTGCTCATCTGCGAGGACGCATGGTTCGACGAGCCCGCACGGCTGGCCAGGGAGGCGGGAGCCCAGGTTCTGGCCGTCATCAACGCCTCGCCTTTCCATGTGGGCAAGGGTGGTGAGCGGGTCGAGCGGATGGCCCACCGTGCCCGCGCCGTCGGGCTGCCGCTCATATACGCGCACCTTGTGGGCGGGCAGGACGAGGTGGTGTTTGACGGCGGCTCCTTCGCCCTCGCGGCAGATGGCGCCGTCACTGCGCGGGCACCGGGGTTCCGCGAGCAGTTGCTGGAGCTGGACGTTGTGCGCGCGGGCGCAGTGCTGCAGGTGGCAGGCGATATTGCGCCGGAGCAGGGCCCGGACGCCGAACTCTGGGACGCACTGGTGCTGGGCGTGCGCGACTACATCGGCAAGAACGGGTTCCCGGGCGTGCTGCTGGGCCTGTCCGGCGGCATTGACTCGGCACTTGTGCTGGCCATTGCGGTGGATGCCCTGGGCAAGGATAAGGTGCGCGCCATCATGATGCCTT
>CAZFKW010000226.1:0-6401 GCA_964519795.1 uncultured Ramlibacter sp.
CCGTTCGTGCACATGCCGTCTGGAGCAACCAGCACCGGCGCAACGCCACTGTTAAGCCCGCCGCCGAATACATAGACACCCGCGGCCTTTGCCTCCCGTATGACCGCATGCGACGCCTCGACGACGGCAGCCATGTCCTGGTCAGCAACCTTCATTGCACCGGCAGGAAAGGAGATCAGAAATTTGGTCATGTCAGTGAATGAGGTTCAGGGTTGGCGCTCAGCGGACGCGGGAAGCAGACCGGCAAAGCACCTACCTGAGGACAGCAATGGCGTTGGTGTCATTTTCAAACCTCTTGAGCAGCTCTTCGCGCGCCTGCGCAGAACGCCCGGGGTCGCAGGCCCGGACTTCCTGATTGTCCAGGTGAACACCAGCCGGTGCGACCAGCGGCTTGCGGCCGGCGCAGGTATCCCGGCGGGCGAGCCAGAAACGCACGTCCGGCGGCAGCGCCGGGTCCTGCGTGGAGAGCACCTTCTGCAAGCGATCAGAGAAACTCTCATGACTCGCATGGCAATCGAAGCTCCCCGGGTTCCAGGTTGTTGGCGTGCCGTCCTGGTAGAGGCACACCGTGTATCTGGCGGCGCCGTAGTCCCGCGACTGCGCGGAGGCGAGGCTGTCAAAGAAGTGGACGGCAATGTCCTCGGTGTTGATGTTGCTGCGCGGGTCGTACTGGGCGATCACCCCGGTGGCGGCCTGGCGAAACTCCGCCGACCCCGGAGGCAGCTTCGAATAGATGAAGACCCGCTCGTCGCCGCGGTTGCCTGTGGGCACGGCGCCTGCATGGACGAAAGGGTTCTGCTGCCGCCGGTCCGTTTTCAGGGACACCGCCGAATACGTCACCGGGATGACCAGCACCGCGACCAGCGACACCAGCCACTCCTTCCCGCCCTGCGGTGAGCGCCCCCCGAACATGCCTACGAAGAACTGCGCGATCAGGCAGTCGGTGAGGATGAAAAGGCCAACCGGCTGCTCTTGCCAGAAGCGGCCGCCGAGCATGTCCGTGGAGGCGGCGAGCTGCAGCTTGTCAAGATCCAGCAGCGTCGCGATCCCCACACCCGCGCCCGCAAGCAGGAGGCCCCGCACATAACCGCCGAGCCGCCCGGCCCAGGGCTGCGTGGCGAGCATCAGCGAGACCAGGATGAATGAAGGCAGGTGCAACACACCTCCTGCGACCGGAATCGGGATCAGGTAGTCGGCGAACGCGCCGTCCGACCCCCAGACGCCCTTCCAGCCCAGCGCGCCGGCGATGGCGGCCGGCGTGACCCAGGCGAGGATGGCCCAGGGAATAAAAACCAACAGCCTGCGATTCATCTACTTCCTGGGAAGATTGATGACTTTGCCGCCATCTGACTCCGGCTCTCGTACAGGCTTGACCTTTCGCAGGAAATTTGGGGCTACCGTCCAGTGCTGCCCGGCTTCAGTGATGACCGTGACTGACTTCCGGTTGTACTTTGTGATGACGCCGAACAGGACAGGGTGCCCTTCGGGCTGGAATGACACGCGCTCGCCAAGCCTGAACTCAAGCATTGATGCGTGGGCCCGCATTTGCTGGAGAAACTTCAAACGAGCGACTATGCGGTTGTTCAGGTCAACCAGTTCTGGCTCCGTCAGTTTGTCGATATCTATTGCCATGCGGCTGCTCCACTTGCTTGCAAACTCCAAGTCCCGAAGAAACAAAAGCTCAGCCCTTGTGTCAGCCTGGTAAGCCAGCCAGGCTCAGCCTCACGCATGAGTTGCTGACTGAAGCACTTCAGTGGCCCATTGATTGAGGCTTTTGCCGGATGCTTGCGCCGCGACCAAAGCTGCACCATGAATTTCCGGAGGCACTCGCAACATGAGTTTGCCCGAGGCTGGCTTTTCGGGTTTGATGCCTTGCTCTTTGCAATCGTTGAGGAAGTCCTCAATGGCCACTTCGAACTCATGGCGAAGATCGGCGACTGTTTCACCGTGAAAGCTGATGATGCTGCGCAGCCCGAGAACACGGCCAACAAAGATGTTGTCGCGTTCGTCGTACTCGATGCGGGCTGTATAGCCTTTGTGACTCATGGTGTTCATGGGTGTACTCCGATTCGTTCCAGTAGCTCCCGGATTTCCTCGACCTGGTAGCGTTTGGCTTCCTTGCCTGGGTGAGGTCGATGGCAACGCCACTGTTCATCCTTGATGGTGATTTTGACGCGGGAGCCTTCACGCTCATGCACTTGCCCACCCAGCGCGACCAGCAAAACCTCAATGTCGTTGAAGACAATCGACGCAGCCGTTGGCTTGGCGAAGATGGCCCTTAGTGTTTTGCGATGCCTCGTATTCACCGCGAAATGCTAGCAAGAAATGATTGCATTTGCAAGCATAAAATGCTTGCAAATGAGGTGGCTGACGACGCTGGACAAAACCCCAGCGGCTTGTACTTTGACCTTCCGAAGACTGAACTACACATGCGACCGCAGATATATGGCCGCGAAACCCGGCACGCACATCTGGTTCAGTCGCCGAGGTGCAGCTCAGACCGGAAGAGCCCCCAGAAGTGCTAAAGTCTCCTCGCCCACAAAAACAGTGGGCTCGGGCTTAGAGGGCCCGAGACATCTCAGTGGCGAAGGCCACTGAAGCCACCTCGGCAGAAGGTGGCCTTCCGTTCGTGCGCACAGGCGGCTCGAACGGGAGGTCTCGAAAGAGCCTGCCGGTTGCTCACTGAGATGTCCGGTCCCTCTAACCCGTTCGAGCTGCCGCCTTCATTTTCAAAACAGTGTCATTGGGATCAACAAGCAGTACAGGCGGCGGCACTTCTTGATCTTCAATCCCGGGAAAAGACCATGACCTGTACCTGTGAACCCAGCAGCGACACCATTTCAGGTGACGACGGCGAGTTGCGCAACATCACCAACCCCACCCTTCCCTACGATTTCGTGGAAGACATGAGCGACCAGCTCAACGGCCTGGACGACGTCGCCCGCTCGATGGACCTGCTGGAGATCCTGATCGACCCGATCATCATCTCCGGCACTGTGCTCAACCAGATGGACAACAAGCAGCTGGGCGCCATGCTGCGCAACCTGAACAGCCTGTTCCACGCACGGCTGACCAGTGCGCGCAATGTGCTGCGCAAGCCGTACGACGATTCACGCGGCGATTGAACCGGCGTCCGTAGCGCAGGGGGGATCAGGCGATACTCGGGGCCATTCACCCCTGCCCCATGCCGCCTGATCCCGTCAACGCCGCCAGCCCCAACCCCAGCGCCGCCTCCCGCGGGTCAGCGCTGGAGGTTTTTCTGGTGTTCCTGAAGCTGGGCTTCACCTCGTTCGGTGGCCCTGTGGCCCACCTGGGCTATTTCCGCACCGAGTTCGTTGAAAGAAGGCTGTGGCTTGACGACAAGAGCTACTCCGACCTTGTGGCCCTGTGCCAGTTTCTACCCGGCCCCGCGAGCAGCCAGGTGGGCATGGCGCTGGGCCTGGGCCGCGCCGGCTGGCTGGGCGCGCTGGCCGCGTGGCTGGGCTTCACCCTGCCCTCGGCCATTGCGCTCATCCTGTTTGCGTTTGGCGTTGCCCAGTGGGCCGACGTTGCTTCGTCGGGCGCTGTGCACGGCCTGAAGGTGGTGGCGGTTGCCGTGGTGGCGCAGGCCGTGTGGGGCATGTCAAAGACCTTGTGCCCTGACAGGCTGCGGGCCGGCGTGGCGGTGGCTGCCGCCTTGCTGGTGCTGGCCGTTCCGGGTGCCATGGGGCAGATTGTGGCCATCGTTGCAGGTGGGCTGGTCGGCCGCTGGGCCGTGCAGACCGGGCCGCTGCCGCCTGCGCAGCACCGCGACTATGGCGTCTCCAAACGCACGGGCGCCGCATTGCTTGCATTGTGCGGCGCGCTTCTGTTGCTGTTGCCGGCGGTCGCGGTTGCCACCGGCTCCATGGTGCTTTCCGCCTTCTCCGTCTTCTACCAGGCGGGCGCGCTGGTATTTGGCGGCGGCCATGTGGTGCTGCCGCTGCTGCAGGCCGGCGTGGTGCCACCCGGCTGGGTGGCCAGCGACGTGTTCCTGGCAGGCTATGGCGCGGCCCAGGCCGTGCCGGGGCCTCTCTTCACATTCGCAGCCTACCTGGGCGCTGTCATGCAAGCGCCGCTGGGCGGATGGGTGGGCGGCCTTGTGCTGCTGGTTGTGATGTTTGTGCCGGCCTTCCTGCTGGTGGTGGGTGCCCTGCCGTTCTGGGAGGCGCTGCGCCAGCGCGACGGCGTTCAGCGGGCCATGGGCGGCATCAACGCCGCCGTGGTGGGTGTGCTGGGCGCAGCCCTGTATGACCCGGTCTGGACCAGTGCCATCCACTCCCGCGCCGACTTTGCGCTCGCACTGGCGGCGTTTGGCCTGCTGGTGTATGGCAAGGTCTCTCCCGTGCTTGTCGTGGTGCTGGCCGCTGCTGGCGGCTGGGCGCTCGCAGCATAGGAGTCAGGGCCAGACAAGGCCAGACAGGGCCGCAGGGCTGACTGCCGTCCCACAAGCGTGTGACCGCGACCCGCACATGGTGGACGGACTTGCGCATCGTTGAAATCCCTCGCAGCAGGCTGCGTCCGGAATTGGCAAGCGTAGGGAAATTGCCTAAACCCAAATCATCAGGGGAATTGCCGTGCGTACCCATTCACGCTCTTTTGCAAGGCTGCCCGCAACTTTCTTCCACCGCTGATCTGCGGGATGGACAGGTACCGGCTTCTACCCGAACATCCTCCTTACTAATTACAGCATTTCACAAGGAGGTATTCATGAATATGCGTTCTGTCCTGGCGGTTTTGACCGCCTGTTTTTTTATTGCGGCCTGCTCAAGCAGCAGTGACCCCCTTCCCCAACTCAGTGGTACTGCGGCAATTGGCGCACCTGTGGACGGCGGCACCGTCTCCATCCAGTGCGCAGGTGGCGCGGCCCTGAACACCACGACATCGTCAACCGGCAAGTGGTCTGTGGAAATTTCAGGCCAGACCTTTCCCTGCATCGTGAAGGTCACGGGCGGCAGCATCGGTTCACTGGCCATTCATTCGCTGGCCCTGAGCGCCAGCAACACCAACGTCACGCCGCTGACCGACCTGATCGTCGCAGCCGCCGTCGGCAGCGACCCTGCAGCCTGGCTCACTGCCAACGGCAGCAGGCTCGCCAGTGCACTGGCAGACGCCGTGGCCGCATTGCCCGCAGCCACGGATGCCCTGCTGGGCAGCCTGGAATCGTCGGGCTATGACATCCCTTCTGGCGACCCGTTCACCGCATCGTTCAACCCCACCGCCGGCGACGCCTATGACGACCTGCTCGAAGCCATCAGCGCCGCGCTGGCCAGTTCCGGCCTGAGCTACGCGGACTTCGTAGAGCAGGTTGCCACGGGCGGCGGCGAGGTTGATGTCCCGCTGGACAGCGTGATCACTGCAGCCCAGGTGGCGGCGATGCCGCAGCTCAACTCCGCCACCGTGGCTGTCAGCGGCGGCGTGGTCACCATGCGGACCAATGCAACCGGTGCCAACGCAGCCGGCACCTTTGTGGGCGGCGGCACGGGCAACAAGGCTGTGTTGCAGCTGCCGGGCATGTCCGGCATGAAGTTGAGCACACTCAAGAACGTGGAGTACGAGGTCAAGTTCGTCCAGGGCGCCCGGAACCTCGGCCCTTACTTCAATTTCATCGTTGACCTGGCCTGCAAGCTCGATGCACCGGCAGCGGGAACCACGATTGAACAGATTCGTGCAGACCGCCGCATCCTGGTGTTCTCTGCCGCCGGCCTGTATGCATCCAACCCGCCAGGCACTGAGACCTTCTCGACCGTGGCATTTACTGATGCGACGCCAGGCTGGTACATCGTCGGCACACCGCTGCTGGGCATGGAGCCCAACACAGAACCTCTGACTGGCACCCTCACCCCGTTTGACTTTGCACAATACCCTGACGCCTGTATTGTCGATGGCGTGTCAGCCGACGGCGGCTTGTTCCGCGACGCGGCAGCCGATGCGGCCTGTACGGCAAATCCGCTTGCAGTGACTGCCCCCGCAATCTGCGGCAAATCCCACGCCGGAGTCCTGATATCCATCAGCGATTCTTCGTCCAGGACGGAGCGCGAGTGGCAGATCCGGTCGGTGACCATCAACGCACGGAAATTCACTTTCGAGTAAGCCGGCGTCAACGCCAGCACTCGTTCCTCATCGAATGCGCGGCAGTGATGCCGCGCCTTCCGTATGAGTCCAGCGTGAACCCGCCGCATTTGTCTGCGGACATTCGCCCGCCCGGCGCAGGGTCCATGACCAGGCGGAACTCCGTGGCTGTGGCGGTGCTCTGCCCTTGCGCAAACTGGATCCTGTACACCGCAGGCCCCTGCGCAGGTGACTGGAGCAGATGCGGCGGCATGATCTCTTCCACGCCCTTGCCTGCACGATCAATCCTGTAGCTGTCATTGGCAGCGTGG
>CAZFKW010000226.1:6411-6831 GCA_964519795.1 uncultured Ramlibacter sp.
CTGCATGTACTGCGCTGCGAGCTGCAGCTGCGCGCGCGCCTCGGCGCGCAGCCCCCGTGCCAGGTAGCCCGTATAGGCGGGAAACGAGATGGCGCAGAGTATGGCCACGATGCAGGCAGCCATGAGCAGCTCGATGAGGGTGAAGCCTGCATGGCCATGATGTTGAAGGGACGCGCGCCACGGCTTGCGATGACGGTTGCCGGGGCCTTTGTCTCGGGAGTTGCCTTGTGAATCGCTGCGGTGAACACCGTTGCCTTGTGATCTCATGAATCGTCCTGCCGTGAAACTACTGGGTTCGAAGGAATATCTGCCGCCATGAACGGCTTGCAGGCTTGCCGGGAGCCGGCGTGCTGACCACGGATTGCAGCCAGATCTCCGGCCCGCGCGGGTCGCCGACGATGACGCCCTTGTCGATCAGCC
>CAZFKW010000227.1:0-2607 GCA_964519795.1 uncultured Ramlibacter sp.
TTTGCAAAATTCGACCCGTAGCGACCCCTCGATTTCGAGAAGCGCAGGGGACCCGGAGCGAAGCGAAGGGCGTCAAAGTGAAGCGCCCACAGCCCTGCCCACAGCCTTGCGCGAGGTGCAGGAACTGAACACACCGCGCAATACGCGGCCCGAAGTCTCAACCCCGCAGGCGCTGCACTCTCAGCCGGCCTTGAGGCCGGCCGACTCAACACCCGCAATGCAGATCAGCTCGTCTTCATCACCCGTGCCGCCACTCGCACCCACAGCACCAATGACCTTGCCTTCCTCGTTCTTGATAACTACAGCACCAGTCTGCGGCAGGAACTTGCCGTCCGACGTGGCAGCAAGTGACACGAAGAAGTTGGGATTGCCCTTGGCACGTTCACCGAGGGTCCGGCTCGACACGCCCATGCCGACTGCGCCCCAGGCCTTGGCCCTTGCAATGTCAAAGCGGAACATGCTTGCGCCGTCTTCGCTCACAAAGGCCTTGAGGTTGCCCGAGGCGTCGAGCACTGCGATGCCCATGGGCTGGTAGCCCATCTCTTTGGATTTGGCCAAGGCGGCGGTGATGATCTGGCTGGCTTGCTGGAGGGTCAGAGACTGCATGGAAAAAATGTCCTCGATTGGATTGCAAAAAGCCTATTGTCAGTCTTCCGGCGTGAAGCCGGTGACCTTGACCACCTGGGCCCAGAACGCGTGGTTCTCGCGCACCGAGGCTGCGTAGCGGTCAGCGGGCATGCGGATGGGCTCAAGGCCAGTCTTGGAGATGACCTCCTGCATGGTCGGCGTGGCGAGTGCCTCGTTGACGGCCGCATTCAGCGCATTGACCTTGGCGGCCTGCATGCCGGCTGGGCCGTACCAGCCGAGCCAGTCCACAAACGCAACGTCCTTGTAGCCCAGCTCCGTCATCGTCGGTGTGTCGGGCAACGCCTTCCAGCGTGTGGGCGCCGTCACGGCAAGGGCGCGCAGCGTGCCCGCGCGGATGTGCGGCAGCACCTCGCTCACCACGTTGAAGCTCACCGGCACCTGGCCGCCGCGCAGGTCGGTCAGCAGCGGTGCGCCGCCCTTGTACGGAATGTGCCGCAGGTCAACACCGGTCTGTTTGGCCAGCATGGCGCCTGCCAGGTGTAGCGACGAGCCAGTGGCCGGCACGCCGTAGTTGGCCAACGCCGGGTTGGCCTTGGCCCAGGCCAGGTACTCGGCCACCGTACGGATGTTGGCCGGCAGGCCGGGGCCTGCAGTGAACACTGCGGTGTACGAGCACAGCCCGGCGATGGGTGTGAAGTCGGCCAGCGTGTCGTACGGCAGCTTCTTGAACACGTGCGGATGCAGCGTGATGACCGAGCTGGGGCAACCGAGGATGTTGTTGCCGTCGGGCGCGGAGCGCTTGACGTACTCGGCGGCGATGCGCCCTCCGGCGCCGGGCTTGCTGTCATAGATGATGTTTTGTGGATACTTGCCGCGCATCACTTCAATAAGCGGGCGCGCCACCTGGTCGCCAAGGCCACCGCCGGGCGGGAAGCCGGACCAGAGGTTCATGTTGGGCGCTGCCTGGCCGAAGGCGGGCAGGGCGAGGCCAAGGCTGCCGAGGCCACCCAGTGTGGCGCCGGTGCGGATGAAGGTTCTGCGTTGCATGTTTGTCTCCTGGTGTTTGAGATATGTTGCGGGTCGGTTCAGTTCAATTCGGGAAGGTCAGAATGGGTAGTGCCGCGGCGTTGTCTGCAGCGTGATCCAGCGCAGCTCGGTAAAGGCCTCGATGCCGGCCTTGCCACCGAAGCGGCCATAGCCCGACTCCTTGGTGCCGCCAAAGGGCATCTGCGCCTCGTCGTGCACCGTGGGGCCGTTCACATGGCAGATGCCGGATTCAATGCGCTGCGCCACCTGCATGGCACGCGCCACGTCGCGGCCGAACACGGCGGCGGACAGGCCATAGGGGTTGTCGTTGGCGCAGGCCACAGCGGCCTCGGTGCCGTCCACACGCACGACAGGCTTGACGGGGCCGAAGCTCTCTTCGTGGTAGATGGCCATCTCCCGCGTCACGTGGTCGAGCACCGTGGCGGGCATCAGCGTGCTGTCGGACTTGCCGCCGCACACCAGCGTGGCACCCTTGGCCAGCGCGTCGTCGATGAGTGCGTTGCAGCGCTCCACTGTGCTCATGTCCACCACCGAGCCCAGCACCACCGGACCCTTGCGCGGGTCGCCCAGGGGCAGGCCCACGGCGCGGGCCGCGAGCTTGGCGACAAAGGTGTCGGCCACCTTGCTGTCCACCACCAGGCGCTCGGTGGACATGCAGATCTGGCCCGAGTTGGCAAACGCGCCGAAGATGGCGCCGTCCACTGCGGCGTCCAGGTCGGCATCGTCCAGCACCACGAAGGGCGCCTTGCCGCCGAGTTCGAGGATGACGGGCTTGAGGTATTTCGCGCAGGTCAACGCGACCAGCTTGCCGGTTTTGGTGGAGCCGGTGAAGTTGACGCGGCGCACGGCGGGGTGCGCCACCATGGCTTCCACGACTGCAGCGGCATCAGCGGGTGCGTTGGTGACGAAGTTGACGACGCCGGGCGGCATGCCGGCCTCCTGCAGCGCTTCGATGATCAGGCCGTGGGTGGC
>CAZFKW010000227.1:2617-4459 GCA_964519795.1 uncultured Ramlibacter sp.
AACTCCGAGCCCTTGAGCACCACGGTGTTGCCGCAGGCCAGCAGCGTCGCGATGGCGCGCACGGCCAGGATGATGGGTGCATTCCACGGCGCGATGCCCAGCACCACACCGGCCGGCACGCGCAGGCCCATGGCCAGGCTGCCGGGCACGTCAGACGGAATGACCTCGCCGCCAATCTGCGTGGTGATGGACGCAGCCTCCTGCAGCATGCCGGCCGCCAGGTGCGCGTTGAAGCCGGCCCAGGGCGCGGCAGCGCCGGTCTCGGCGGCCATGATTTCAATGAACTGCGGCGTGCGTGCTTCCAGCGCGGCAGCGGCCTTGAGCAGGAGTGCGCGGCGCGCGCCGGGGCCCATGGCCGACCAGGCGGGGAATGCCTTGGCTGCTGCCTCGACGGCGGCGACAGCGTCCTCCGCACTGGCCGCAGGGGCGCGCGTGGCGACAGTGCCGTCCAGCGGATTGCGCCGCTCGAATGTCTTGCCGGAAGCTGCGGCGGCTTTCTGGCCGCCGATGAGCATGCTGATGTCGTTCAAACGTTTCTCCTTGGGGGCTTGGGCGCCAGTCAGCGACTGGAAGCCATACTTGTTCATGCTGACGAATTGGCCCACCGCAGGGTGGGGAAGGAATTTGGTGCGGCAGTCGATCACGGCCGGCAGGCCCGAACCGATGGCGCGTTCAAGCGCTGCTGCAAAGTCACCCGCGCGCACGACCACCTCGCCATGGCAGCCAAAGCCGCGCGCGATGGCCGCGTAGTCGGTGTCTTCAAGGGCCGTGCCCATCTCGAAGTCCATGCCCAGCTTCTGGCCCATGCGGATCACGCCCCAGGACGCGTTGTTGTGCACGACGGTGATGACCTGCAGGCCGTAGCGCCGCGCGGTGTCCAGTTCATTGAGCGTGAAGCCGAAGGCGCCATCACCCGTGAGGTTGAACACCGTCTTTTTGGGGTGTTGCGTCTTCAGCGCAATGGCTGCCGGCAGGCCGTAACCCAGGTGGCACATGCCCGGCTCGTGGAAGCGGGTGCGCACGTCATGCACGGGCGTAAGGTCGTTGCTCCAGAAGGTCGTGTGGCCGCCGTCATAAACCGCCGGGCATGGCATCGGCAATGGCCTTGGCCAGCGCGGCAGGGTGCATCGTCTCTTCGGTGTCGGCAGCCATGAGCGCCAGCTTGCGCTCGTATCTGGCGCGCACGGCCCGCACCTCGGCCAGCCATTCGCCGCTGTACTGTGCTGAATCTCCGATAGCGGCCAGCAGGTCGCGCAGGGCCTCGCCGGCGTCGGCTTGCATCGCCACTTCATGCATGGCGGGCTGCCCCAGTGCAGAAGGGTCGATGTTGATGTTGATGAGCTTGTGGTGGCGGCGCGCAAGCGCACCGCGCTCGTCCCACATCCACGAGGACCAGCGGCAGCCGATGCTGAGAATCACGTCGGCATGCTCAAACGCGTATTTCACTGACTCTCCCGCAATGATGCCGCCATGGCCGATGAAGTGCGGGCTGCTGGTCGGCACAACGCCCAATGCCATCTGTGTGGGCACGACGGGTGCGTTGAGGCGCTGCGCCATGTCGCGCAGCAGGGCGGTTGCGCCGGAGGCAACGACACCGCCACCGCCCACAATCAGCGGGCGCCTCGCTGAGCGCAGCAGGGCCACTGCGTCGTCAACCGATGCCGCAGCAGGGCGCGGCGGCTGCATCGCGCGGTAGCGGCGCGGCGCCATTTCAAATTCATCAGCGGCAAAGGCATGGACCTCGTCGATGATGACCGCGCGCAAGCCACGAAAGATCTCCGCCGCGGAGACGCGCGTGCCCATCATCATCGCTTCGAGCGACTCGGGCGTGGTCAGCAGGAT
>CAZFKW010000227.1:4469-6790 GCA_964519795.1 uncultured Ramlibacter sp.
CAAAGGCATGGACCTCGCCCAGCACGTCCTGCGGAATGTCAAGGTGCACCGGTCCGGGCCGACCGCCCAGCGCCTCGCGGAAGGCCTGGCGCGCCAGCTCGGGCATGCGCCGCGCATCATTCACCACCGCATTCCACTTGGTCAGCGGTGCCGTGACCGAGCGGGTGTCCAGGTCCATGAACACGCCCATGTGCGGGTAAGACGAGGCGCGGTGCTGGTTGGTGGTGATGGCCAGCAAGGGCAGGTTGTTGTTGAAGGCGACGCCCAGACCGGAGGCCATGTTGAGGCCGCCCGGCCCCAGCTCGCCCACGGCGACCGCCAGCTTGCCTGTGCCTGCGTACACCGCAGCGGCCATCATCGGGCCGGCGCCTTCGTGGCGCAGGCCGATGAACCGGATCTTCGGCTCGCGGCTGAGCGCATGGAACAGCGGCGAGAGTTTGCCGCCGACGATGCCGAACACGGTGTCCACACCCTCGGCGAGCAGGATGCGCACCAGCGCCTGCGCGCCGGTGACGCGCACCGGCGCGCGCGGCTGCACCGGTGCGGGCAGCGGAGTGCCTGGGTGCTTGTCGATTTGCGGGTTGCGCGTCATGTCGGGCCAGGGTGGTTCATTGGAGTTCCGGATGATGCGCGCAGGCCTCTCATGAAGGAATGGACGATTCGCCAGAAACTTGCACTTTTCCGGCATCAGGTGAAGAATGCCTTCGGATGAAAGCCGCGCCCCTGCTCCTCGTTCCATTCAGCGAAGTCCGTCACGACCAGCCTGACGACTGCCTGCACTATGAGTCGGTCGCCGTGCGTGGCACCGAGATGGACTGGACGATTCCGGCGCACCGGCATGCGGGTTTGCACCAGTTCCAGTTCCTTGAAAAAGGGCAGATGCGCGGCACCATCGACGGCCGCGAGTTTGAGGCCGGGGCGCCCGTCATGCTGATGTTGGCGCCTGGCTCGGTGCATGGCTTTACCTATACGCGCGACGCTGTGGGCCATCAGGTGACGTTGCCGACGACCACGCTCAAGCAGTTGCTCGGCGGCTCCAGCCTGGCCGACAAGGAGCTTGGCGATTCATTTGTGCTGCCCTTGAAGGACGCGCGCGAGGATGGGCATGCGCATGCGCAGGAGCAGGACAAAGCGGGTGGCAGCGCGGAGTGCGCAGGCCTCTTTGAGCGCATTGCGACCGAGTTCCGCAGCCAGAACGTGGGCCGTGTGCATTCGCTGCTGGCCTGTGCCACCTTGCTGGCCGTGCAGTTCCTCCGGCAGAAGGGCGAGCAGTTTGCGCAGCAGAGTACCCAGGGTGCGCGTGATGCGCTGGTGCAGCGGTACTCGGCGCTGGTAGAGCAGAACTACAAGGCGCACAAGCCGCTGGCTTTCTATGCCGATGCATTGAACGTCACGCCCGACCACCTGAGCCGCAGCTGCCGCAACGCTACCAAACAGTCGGCGCTGCAACTGCTGCATGAGCGGCTGATGCTTGAAGCGCGGCGCCTGCTGGCTTACACCGCATTGCCTGTGGCGGAAGTAGCCGGGCAGCTGGGCTATGACGACGCGGCTTACTTCAGCAAATTTTTCAGTCGCAGCGTCGGCAGTACACCTTCTGACTACCGTGCGCAGGTGGCGCAGGGTGTGAAGGAGGCGGTGCGCCCAGGGCTTGTTTGACTCTCACGAGCGGGTGCGTGTTTGCGCCCGAATTTGAGAGCACTATAGCCTTGATTGATTAAATTGTCTGGCCCAATAGCTGCCCGTGTCCTAGACTTGTTTGCATCAATGACCGCATGAGCAACAACTAAAGGAGCGACCGATGTCATCTGAAGCCCAATGCCCGTTTTCAGGCAACAGCCGCAAGCACACCGTAGCCGGTGCCCCCACCAATGCCGCCTGGTGGCCCGATCAGCTGCGTCTGGACATCCTGCACCAGCATTCGGCCCGGTCCAACCCCATGGGCGAGGACTTTGACTATGCCGAAGCGTTCAAAAGCCTGGACCTGCATGCCGTCATCAAGGACCTGCATGCGCTGATGACCGACTCGCAGGACTGGTGGCCTGCCGACTATGGCCACTACGGTCCCTTCTTCATCCGCATGGCATGGCACAGCGCGGGCACCTACCGCGTGCATGATGGCCGCGGTGGTGCGGGCAATGGGTCGCAGCGCTTTGCGCCGCTCAACAGCTGGCCCGACAACGGCAACCTGGACAAGGCGCGCCGCCTGCTCTGGCCCATCAAGCAGAAGTACGGCCGCAAGATCTCATGGGGCGACCTGATGATCCTGGCGGGCAACGTGGCGCTGGATTCCATGGGCTTCAAGACCTTCGGATTTGCCGGCG
>CAZFKW010000228.1:0-520 GCA_964519795.1 uncultured Ramlibacter sp.
AGTCAGCTACAACCACCTGCAAGGTCAGGTTTTCCGCGAGCCCGCAACCTTGCTGCGCTGGCGCGACGACAAGCCGGCGGCTGATTGCCGCCTCGACCAGCTTGAAGTGCCGGCAGCCGCAGAGCTGAAGACTGTCTTTGGTGCACGCAAGGCAAAGTCCCGGACTTGACCCAGTTTTCCTTTCCGGCGACCCGACGCTGGGATAATCAGCGTTTTATCCCGGCCCGGCCAGATGCCGCGCCCTGCTCCTCGATCCATGTCTTACGCCTCAGAAACACGGCGGCGCCGTACTTTTGCCATCATCTCCCACCCTGACGCGGGCAAGACCACGCTCACGGAGAAGCTGCTGCTGTTTTCCGGCGCGATCCAGATCGCCGGGTCGGTCAAGGCGCGCAAGGCCTCGCGGCATGCGACGTCAGACTGGATGGAAATCGAAAAGCAGCGTGGCATCTCGGTGGCCTCGGCGGTAATGAAGATGCAGTACCGCGACCATGTCATCAACCTTCTGGACACACCCGGC
>CAZFKW010000228.1:530-3988 GCA_964519795.1 uncultured Ramlibacter sp.
TGCTCACCGCCGTGGATTCGGCCCTGATGGTGATCGACGCGGCCAACGGCGTGGAAGCGCAGACCCGCCGGCTGATCGAGGTGTGCCGCCAGCGCGACACGCCCATCATCACCTTCGTCAACAAGATGGACCGGGAAGTGCGCGAGCCGCTGGACATCCTGGACGAAGTCGAGCGCGAACTGGGCATGCCCTGCGTACCGATGACCTGGCCCGTCGGAAAGGGCAAGAACTTTGGCGGCATCATCAACCTGCGGACGCAGGCGATGACGGTGTTTGAGTCCGGCAGCGAGCGCCGCCCTGAAGAATTCGAGACCATGGCCCTGTCTGACCGGGCGGCCTTGCGTGCACGCTTCGGCCAGGAGTTCACCGAGGCTGAAGAGAGCATGGAGCTGGCCGTTGGCGCGTCACCCGAGTGGAATCACACGGCATTCCTTGCCGGCAAGCAGACGCCCGTCTTCTTCGGCTCGGGCGTGAACAATTTCGGCGTGATGGAAGTGCTGGATGCGCTGGTGGATCTGGCGCCATCGCCACAGCCGCGCACCAGCTCGCTGCTGGTCAACCGGCAGCCGGTGGTGAAGGAAATCCAGCCTGAGGATGAAAGCTTTTCGGGCGTCGTATTCAAGGTGCAGGCCAATATGGATGCCAACCACCGGGACCGCATTGCGTTTGTGCGCATGGCCTCCGGCAAATACGCGCCAGGCATGAAGCTCAAGGTACAACGAACTGCCAAGGAACTTCGGCCGACGTCCGTGGTGACCTTCCTCTCGCAAAGGCGTGAAGCCGTGGACGAGGCCTATGCGGGGGACATCATCGGTTTCACAACGCATGGTGGCGTGCAACTGGGTGACACCATCACCGACGGTGCCAGCCTGCAGTTCACCGGCCTGCCCTTCTTCGCGCCCGAGCTGTTCATGACGGTGCTGCTCAAGAACCCGCTGCGCACCAAGCAGTTGCAGCAGGGCCTTGCCCAACTCGGAGAGGAAGGTGCCATCCAGGTGTTCCGTCCGGAAATGGGTGGTTCCATGCTGCTGGGTGCAGTGGGCCAGCTGCAGTTTGAAGTCGTGCAGCACCGGCTGAAAGCGGAATACGACGCGGATGTGCGTCTTGAGGGATGCCAATACACGGGAGCCCGCTGGATCACCGCTGATACGCCTGCCGAACTGCGGGAATTTACCAACGCCTATCCGGCCCGGATGGCAAGGGATGCGGCAAATACATTGGCCTACCTGTGCACGTCACCTTATGACGTGCGGCTGGCGCAGGATCGGTTTCCGAAGATCCACTTTCATCCCCTGCGCGAGCACGCAGGGCTGGCTCTTCAGAACTCCGGTTGACGCATTCCGGAAAAAGAAACCCGCTGCTCATTGCTGTGCAGCGGGTTGGTGCGATCGGGCGGCCACGCGCGGACTGATGTCAGTCAGTGAACTCCCGCATGCAGTCAGCAGCCCGACGGACGGTCGCCACGCATCGGAATGTTGCCGGTCACGGTGAAGGTGTTCGTGTCTCCTGCGGCAGACTCGACTACCGCGCCCGTGAACCGAATCTGGCTTGCTGCACGGTCTACCACCGTGTTGGCGCCATTCACCGCCGCATAGCCGACACCGCCCACTTCGAACGAATACTCGTTCAGGACGTTGTCTTCCTTCAGGTAACGGATGCGGCCGGTCACCTGGACAGAAGTGTCGCCCACCTTGCGGATGTTCTCGAACGTGAACTGGCAACCATCGGTGGCGCCAACCCGCTCAATGCGCTGGACGTCGGAAAGGCCGGTCTCGGTGCTGCCATACACGCCATCGAAGGTCGGATCAGTAGCGGCCGAAATCGTCAGCAATGAATCACGGCTCGTGGGATCCGGATCATCACCGCCTCCGCAAGCCGCCAGCATGGAGACGACAGCAGCAGACAGTGCCAGGGTTTTAAGGATGTTTTTCATGTTGAACTCCGGGTGAGATAGTGGTTAAGGGATGCCGTTGATGGTAGGCATGCCCTTTCCCGGAGTTCGTGGTCTGCGCCCCTGCATTGGCGTAGGTCCCCGCCGATTGCCGTGTCAGCCGGCGCCTGTAACAGCCGCCCTATGTTCGTGCAAGCACAGACACCAGTGCAGCGCCCGTCGCGGTTGCGGCCTTCACCACTTTTTCCGGCGTATCGGCCGCAACCACGCGTCCGCCCGCGCTGCCGCCGTCGGGTCCCAGGTCAATCACCCAATCGGCTTCGGCAATCACATCCAGATCGTGCTCGATGACCACCACGCTATGGCCGCCGTCCACCAGGCGATGCAGGACGCGGATCAGCTTTTCCACATCAGCCATGTGCAAGCCAACTGTCGGCTCATCCAGCACATACAGGGTGTGCGGCGCCTTCTGGCCTCGCCGCGTGATGTCGTCGCGCACCTTGCTCAGCTCGGTCACGAGCTTGATGCGCTGGGCCTCGCCGCCGCTGAGCGTCGGTGAGGGCTGGCCAAGCGTGAGGTAGCCCAGGCCCACATCCTTGAGCAGCTGCAGCGGGTGGCTGATGTTGGGCATGGAGGCAAAGAACTCCACCGCTTCATCCACCTCCATCTGCAGCACGTCGCCGATGCTCTTGCCGCGCCAGGTCACGGCCAGCGTTTCCGGTGCAAACCGCGCCCCGTGACAGGTCTCGCAGGGCACCTTCACGTCGGGCAGGAAGCTCATGCCGATGGTGCGCATGCCCTGGCCCTCACAGGTGGGGCAGCGGCCCTCGCCGGTGTTGAAGCTGAACCGTCCGGCGGCGTAGCCACGCGCCCGCGCTTCCAGCGTTTCCGCGAACAATTTTCGGATGGTGTCCCAGAAACCGATGTAGGTGGCCGGACAGGAGCGTGGTGTTTTGCCAATCGGCGTCTGGTCCACTTCAAGGACGCGGTCGATGATGTGGTATCCGCTCACACCCGTGCAGCCGACCCAGGCCGGATGCCTGTCGCCCGCTGCCGCATCGCGCCCAGCCTTTGTCGAGCGCTGGGAAACAGCCGCATACACATTGGTCAGCAGCACGTCGCGCGCCAGTGTGGACTTGCCCGAGCCGCTGACTCCCGTGACCGCAACCAGCCGCATGAGCGGTACATGAACGGTCACATCCTGGAGGTTGTGCAGATTGGCCCCTTCCACCGTCAGCCAGTGTTGCGCAGCGCTCTCTGCCGGAAAGTCACCCGCGAGCATTGCGGCCTTGGCCTTCTTGTAGGCAGCTTTGCTCAGGCGCTCGGTACTGGCGTTGGGGTTCACGCCGTAATTGGAAGCTGACCCCAACTCAAATGTCTCAATGCCGCGGCGTGGCTGCACGGGATGCTTCATGGCATGCAGCAGGTAGCGGCCTGTGACGGAGTCCGCTTCTGCTTCCAGGTCTTTCACCGAGCCTTCAGCAACCAGACGGCCACCGCGCTTGCCGGCACTGGGGCCGATGTCGATGATGTGGTCGGCGCGGCGGATGGTGTCCTCGTCGTGCTC
>CAZFKW010000228.1:4121-6748 GCA_964519795.1 uncultured Ramlibacter sp.
GCCACCACTGAGCGTGGGCGCGCCCCGGTCCAGCGTGAGGTAGCCCAGGCCCACCTCTTCCAGGAATTCAAGGCGGTTGCGGATTTCGGGAATCAGGTCGCGCGCAATGTCGGTCTCGCGCTGGCTCATTCCGCCAAGCGCCTGCAGGCTTTCGACCCACAGCCGCACGTCGCGCACCGACAGACCGGCAATGTCGGTGATTGCCACGCCTGCGAACTTGACGTTGCGGGCCTGCAGGTTCAGCCGCGTTCCCTTGCAGGTGGGGCAGGCTTCATCGATGACGTCTTCGACGTCGGGCTCTGCAAACGTCTGCTCGCGGCCCTTGTTGTCATCATCCCGAATGGTGTCGTCAAAGGCCTTGCGCTGCTCGCGCGTGAGCTTGACGGCCGTGCCCACGCAGTCCGGGCACCAGCCGTGCTTGCTGTTGTAGGAGAACAGGCGCGGGTCCAGCTCCGCATAGCTGGTGCTGCACACGGGGCAGGCCCGCTTGGTGGAAAACACCACCACTTCGCCCAGCTTGTCCGTTGGCGCTCCCGCCATCATGGCGGCGCGCAGGCCGTCAAGCGGCACCAGTACATGCACCACGCCCTTGCCATGCTCAAGCGCCGTCGCCAGGTGCTGGCGCAGCACCGCCTCATTGGCAGGGTTCACGACAAGGTCCGCCACCGGCAGCTCGATCGTGTGCTCCTTGAAGCGGTCGATGCGTGGAAAGCCCGTGGTCGGCAGGAACTGCCCGTCCACGCGCAGATGGGTATAGCCACGCGGGCGCGCCCAGTCGGCCAGTTCTGTGTAGACGCCCTTGCGGTTGATCACCAGTGGTGCAAGCAGGCCGACATGCTGGCCCCGATATCGCCTGAGCAGCTGCGACGCAATGCTGTCGGGCGTCTGCGGGCTCACCGCCGCGCCGTCCTTGACGCAATGCTGCACGCCCAGCTTGACGTAGAGCAGGCGCAGGAAGTGCCAGACCTCGGTGGTCGTGCCCACCGTGCTCTTGCGCCCGCCGCGCGACAGTCGCTGCTCGATCGCGACTGTAGGCGGTATGCCATACACGGCATCCACTTCAGGCCGCCCCGCCGGCTGCACGATGCTGCGCGCATAGGCATTGAGCGACTCAAGATACCGCCGCTGCCCTTCGTTGAACAGGATGTCGAACGCCAGCGTGGATTTTCCTGAACCAGACACGCCCGTCACCACACTGAACTTGCCGTGCGGTATGTTCACGCTGAGCGATTTGAGGTTGTGCTCCTTCGCGTTGATGATCTGGATGGCGTCCGGTGTCTTCGGGCGCACACGCGCCACAGCCGCCAGCGGCCGCCGCTCCTCCACGGCATGCGCACCCAGGCCCATCGACCGGTCGTATTCACGCAGGGCCTGACCAGTGTGCGAAGTGGCATGGGCACGCACGTCTTCAGGCGTACCTTCGGCAACCAGCAGGCCGCCTGCGTCACCGCCTTCAGGACCCAGGTCGATCAGCCAGTCGGACGCGCGGATCACGTCCAGGTTGTGCTCGATGACGATGAGCGAGTTGCCCGCATCCAGCAGCTTGCGCAGCGCGCGCATGAGCTTGGCAATGTCGTCAAAGTGCAGACCGGTCGTCGGCTCGTCAAACAGGAACAAGGTGCCGCGTGTGGCCGTGGCCTGGCGGCTGGCCGTGGCGGTCTTCGCCGCGCCGGCCAGGAAGCCTGCGAGCTTGAGCCGCTGGGACTCACCGCCCGACAGTGTGGGCACTGGCTGGCCGAGCTTCACGTATTCCAGGCCGACATCCACGATGGGCTGGAGTGCGCGGATCACTTCGCGATCACTGGCAAAAAGCCTCGACGCTTCGCTCACCGTAAGGTCGAGCACCTCAGCCACATTCATGACCCTGGGGACCACGTCACCCAGCGCGTGCCGCTCGATCTTCACTTCGAGTATTTCAGGCCGGTAGCGCTTGCCGTCACAGTCCGGGCAGCGCAGGTAAACGTCGCTCAGAAACTGCATCTCCACATGTTCGAATCCCGAACCGCCGCAGGTGGCGCAACGCCCGTCCCCGCTGTTGAAGCTGAACTTGGACGCGGTGTAGCTGCGCTGCCTTGCCATCGGTGCCTGCGCGAAAAGTTCGCGGATGGCGTCCCAGGCTCCCACATAGCTCACCGGGTTGGATCGCGCGGTCTTGCCGATGGGCGACTGGTCCACAAACACCACGTCGCTCAGGTAGTCCGCGCCGAGCATGCGGTCATGCTGGCCTGGAGACTCTGTGGCCTTGCCAAAGTGGCGCATCAGCGCGGGCGCGAGCACGTCCTGGATGAGGCTGGACTTGCCGGAGCCGCTGACACCTGTGACGCAAACGAGGCGCTGGAGCGGGAACTCGACGGTCAGGTCCTTGAGGTTGTGCTCCCTGATGCCTTCGACGATAAGGCGGGGCGTTGCCTCCGTCACTGCACGCTTGAAGCCCATGCCCACCTGCTTGCGGGCGCCGAGGTAGGCGCCCGTCAACGTGTCGGCGTACTTGAGTTCATCGGGCGTGCCGTCAAAGACAATCTCGCCGCCCTTCTCGCCGGGGCCGGGACCCATGTCGATCATGCGGTCAGCGGCCAGCATCACCGCCGGGTCGTGCTCCACCACCACCAGCGTATTGCCGGCATCGC
>CAZFKW010000229.1:0-1487 GCA_964519795.1 uncultured Ramlibacter sp.
AGGCCGTTGGCCCGGTTTCCAGGTAGCCCGAGCCGGGGCGGCCTGCCACGCCGTCGCCATAGGCATCGGTTTCTGTCCGGTTGAGGTCCACGCATTGCATCTGAATCAGCAGCGCAAGGTCACCGGCCGCCCAGGCGGTGTCGCCGCGCGCGCCACTCAGGCCTATGGCGCCGGTGCTGCCTGCGGTGTAGGTTCCGTTGGCGGGCGTGAAGTAGCCATTGACCACCTGGCCGGGGGTGGAGGTCACGTTGGTGCCATTGTTCTGCGGCACGGCACAGACCTGGGCCTGAAGCGCAAAGTGCCAGGCAGCAAGACTGCACAGGAGGAGGTTTCTTGCGAGGGAGCGGCGGGACAGGAACATTGGCCGTACTGTACTTCAGTACTACGTGAGTTGTGACAATTTGCAACCTGAACGGGACGTGATCCCGGCCAATCATGTGATCAAGTTGACGAATATGGCGCGCAATGCGCCTCGGCATGGGAACTGCACGCCAGCAGCCCGCCCCGCTGCCCATCCGCTCACTGCGACAATCCATGACGTGACCCCGACATCCCAAACCTCTCTTCCCTTGCGGTCCGCCTGGCTGATGCTGCTGGTGCTGATCTGCGCGTTTGCAATGAGCCAGGCCTTCAGGACCGCAGCTGCGGTGGTGGCAACCCCCTTGCAGCAAGGTTTTGCGCTGACACCGGCGCAGCTGGGCGTGTTTGCAGGCGCCTTCCATTTCGCGTTTGGCGGGTTGCAGCTGTTCATGGGCATGGGTATTGACGTATGGGGCACGCGCCGCACGGTGCTGGCGGTCTTCCCGCTGGCTGTGCTGGGGGCGGTGATCACGGCCACAGCTGACAGCTATGCCATGCTGGTCGTGGGGCAAGCCATCACCGGCATTGGTTGCGCGCCGGCCTTCCTTGCCTGCACGGTTTTCATTGCGCGCAGCTTCCCGGCGGACAAGTACGCCTCGGTCAACGGTGCTGCGCTGGGCATTGGCTCCGTCGGCCTGCTGCTCACCGGCACGCCGCTGGCCTGGCTGGTGGAGGCCGTAAGCTGGCGAGCCGGCTACCTGGCCATGGCGGCATGTGGCGCGGCTGCGTGGCTGGCCATCCTGCTGCTGGTGCGTGAAGACCCGCCCCGGCACAGCGGCGGCCGGCCCTCTGCGCTGGCAGTACTGCGCGGCTACGGGCAGCTGTTCAGGCTGCGGCACACATGGGGGATCATCGGGCTGGCCATCTTCACATACGCCTCGTTCCTGTCGCTGCGGGGGCTGTGGCTGGGGCCGATGCTGATCGACCGGCATGGCTTCAGCCTGGTCGCCACCGGAAACGTGGCGCTGGTGCTCTCCCTGCTGGCCATGGCGGCGCCGGTGATATTTGGCCGGCTTGACCCCGGCGATGCCCGCCGCCGCCGCTGGATACTGTGCTTCACGCCCGCCTACGCATTGCTGTTCGGCCTGATGGCCTTGCCGCTGGGTGCGGCGGCTGACGTCGCGCTC
>CAZFKW010000229.1:1497-6738 GCA_964519795.1 uncultured Ramlibacter sp.
ATGATCGAATACAAGCAGCAGCAATGAGATGCGCGCGCTCGCGCTGACCATCGGACTCGTGTCAGGCTATATGGTGATGCAATACGCCGATGTTCGCGCGGCGTACCCGGCCGCCATGACCGGGCGGGCCATGGCGGTCTTCACCATGGCGTTGTTCATGGGTGTGGCGCTGATGCAGTCCTTCACCGGTTGGGTGGCCTCGGCAGCGGTGGCCCATGCCGGCATTGAGACCTACGCCGCCGTGATGGCCGCGATAGGCGTCATGCTGGTGCTGGGGGCTGTGCTGTTCAGCCTGCGGCTGTAACCGGCGGCGCCCGGACCTGAGGGTTCCTGGCCGGATTCGCGGAACCGGTTCCAGAAAGTGTCGGCCTGCCGCCGGCACAATACATTACCGGGACCCATCAAGCACCTGCGGGGTACGCAGGGCCGATGCCCGCTGATGCAGAAAATCCGTTGGCTGCACCCCGATCTCCTTTACATTTGTAACCTGCTCTCCCCGCCAGCCAGACGGGGTCCATCAGGAGAACTCATGGAACAACAGGAAAAGCAGCAAATCCAGGCCATCGTGCACAAGATGCTCGCAGCCATGGTCCAGTTGAAGGGGTCGGACCTGTTCCTGACTGCCGGCTACCCTCCTGCCATCAAGCTCAACGGCAAACTCACCAAGCTGAACGAAACCGCGCTGACGGCCGAACAGACGGCCAAGATGGCGCGCGCCATTGCGTCAGAGAAGCAGTGGCAGGGGTACATCGACACCAGGGGCCAGAACTTCGCGATTTCGCTGGAGGGCGTCGGGCGGTTCCGCATCAACATCTTCACCCAGCAGCAGCGCACCGGCATGGTGATCCGCGTGATCACAACCGAGATCCCCGACTTTGACAAGATGAACCTGCCGCCCGTCCTCAAGTCCGTTGTGCTGGAAAAGCGTGGCCTCATCCTCCTGGTAGGTGGCACCGGGTCGGGCAAGTCGACCACGCTGGCGGCGATGCTGGGGGTGCGCAACCGGGAAACGCACGGCCACATCATCACCATCGAGGACCCGGTGGAATACGTGCACCCGCACGGCAACTGCATCGTCACGCACCGCGAGGTCGGCATCGACACGGTGGGCTGGTTTGACGCGCTCAAGGACACGCTGCGCCAGGCGCCCGACGTGATTCTGATCGGCGAAATCCGCGACCATGAAACCATGGAGTACGCCCTGAACTTTGCCGAGACCGGCCACCTGTGCATGGCCACGCTGCACGCCAACAGCGCCAACCAGGCTATTGAGCGCATCGTCAATTTCTTCCCGATTGAAAAGCACGAGCAGGTGCGCAACGACATTGCGCTGAACATGCGCGCCATCATTTCGCAGCGGCTGGTGCGCAAGATGTCGGGCGGGCGCGCCGCAGCCGTCGAGATCTTGCTGAGCACGTCGACCTCACGCGACGCGATCGCCAAGGGAGAAATCGGCCAGCTCAAGGAGATCATGAAGAAGTCCATCGAGCTGGGCATGAAGACCTTCGACCAGTGCCTGTACGAGCTGTACAACGAGGGCGACATTTCGCTCCAGGAGCTGCAAGTCAATTCAGACGCCAAGAGCGAGCTGATGCTGCGGCTCAAGCTGAACAGCAAGCGCTTCATCAAGGAAGAATTGCCCGGCGGTGATGCCGCTACGGCCGGACTGTCGCTGCACGTGGAAGAGCCTGAAGAAGAGGACAACAAGCCGGGTCAGCTAGTGGTCAACATCAAGAGGCCGGAGCCCGCGAGACCAGCGGCCGCGGCAGCACCGGCGAACCCACCAGTGAGCGCACCGGCGGCGCCCGCGCCCGCCGCCAAACCGCCACCGATGGAGCTGTCGCTTTCGCTGGAAGAAAAGCCCGAACCGCCGCCCAAGGCTTGACACCCGGCTCAAGAAAAGTTGCGGGTAACCATGCGGAGGCCTCATGAACGAGTTTGACAGCATCGACGACCACTTTGCCAGCCATGCCAGGCGGCTGCTTGAAGACGCGCAAGCCCGGTACGGTGCATTGCGCAACTGTTCCTTCTTCCATCCGGTTCCGGATGACTGGCTGCAGCGCATCTCGGAGATGGCGCAGATCAGGACGTTTGAGTCAGACGCCTGCATCACGTCGCAGGACGAGGAGATGAAGGCGTTCTATGTGATTTTGTACGGCGCGGCCGAGGCGTTCCGCAACGGCAAGCTGGTCGGCACCATCGAAACCGGTGATTGCTTTGGGGAGGGGATCTTCTTCACAGACGGCAGCATCGCCACATCTGCAACCGTCATAGCCGACGACAAGATCATCGTTGCCGAGTTCAGCAAACCCGTGATCGAAGCGCTGCATGCCGACCCCCGCGCGATGGTCAGCATGGACAAGGCACTGCTGCTGGCGCTGTTCAAGAAGCTCAACGGCGCCAATCAGAAGATTGAAAGGCTGATGCTGGGGTAGGGCGCTTGAACTGCCGAGGAGTACCCGGTAGGTCAAGCAGGAATCAGTCGACAGTAATCTTCTTGGCCTTGATCAAGTCGCCCCACGTCTGTTTCTCCTGGCGGATCATGGTGGTCATGGCCTCGACGCTGGCACTCAAGGGCTCGCTTCCCATCCCGGCAATGAGCTTCTGCACTTCGGGCGTCTGCGTGATGCGCGTGATCTCCGCATTGAGCTTCTGGACCACCTCGGTCGACACGCCTGCCGGCGCCCACACACCGTGCCAGCCCGCCACGGCAACGGCTGGATATGTTTCTGCAGTCGTCGGCACGTTGGGAAGCTGCGCGTGGCGGCGGCTGCCGCTGTAGGCAATCGCGCGAACCTTGCCCGCGTTGATCATGGGAATAGCCGAAGCAGCGGGCTCGACACACAGCGGGATGTGGCCCGACACCACGTCGATCATGGCCGGGCCTTTGTACGGCACGTGCAGCATCTGCACTTGCGCGCTCTGGTTGACCAGCTCCATGATCAGGTGAAGGAAGCTGCCGACGCCGTTGGTGCCATAGGCCAGTTTGCCGGGGTTCGCTGTCGCGTGAGCAACAAGTTCCTTCACCGTCTTGAACGGCATGTCGTTGTTGGCGACGATGAAGGCGCCCTGCGACAGCAGCGGCGAAACGGGCCGGAACTCTTTCTCGGGGTCAAAACTGAGCTTGGAATAGATCCAGGGATTGACCGTGAACGAACTCGACACGGTGTACAACAGTGTGTAGCCGTCTGCCGGGGCCTTGGCCACCACATCCGATGCGAGGTTTCCCGCTACGCCCGGACGGTTTTCAATGATGACCGGAATGTTCAGCACCTTGGCCAGCCTCTCTGCATAGATCCGGTTGTAAGTGTCAGGCGCCGTACCTGGCGGCGCCATGTTCACAAACTTGATCGTGCGCGAAGGCCATGCCTGTTGTGCATACGCGGCCTGCCAGGGTTGAAGGGTTGCAACCGCGCATGCGGCGGCTGCGCGGGCGATGATCTTGCGGCGTTGGATGATCATGGGAGTTCCTTTACGGTTTTGCGGGTACGACGGGTAGCAGCAGAAACGATGCGTGTGCGCCGCCAGTGTGGATCGTGATTTCCCCTCCGAAGCGCTCCGGGGTCCGGTCCTCGGGGTGGTCGTGCAGGAGAACGGAAGAGCCACGCAAGGGCTTTCCGTAGATTTCGGGCCAAGGCCCCGGAAGGTCATGCTGGAAGTCCGTGCTACCGACCGTCAGCACCAGCCGCCAGCCCTTGGGGAACACGAACGACATCGGCCAGATCTCGACCTGCAGTTCGTAGATTTCCCCGGGTTCGAGAAACTGGAGTTCGTCATGCGCGAGCACGGGCTGCCACGGTTGCGACCGCGCGGGATCAAGCTTGCGGTGGGAGGCGCGGAGCCAGCCTTGCGCCAGCGGCGCGTTGAACTCGGAAGCCGCGATGATGAGATGCTCCTTGCCGGCCGTGTCGTAGGCGCGGACTGTCAGGAAGAGATCGGCGTCCTTCGCGGTTGTCGATACATGCAAAGTGGCCGCGACTGGACCCGTCACTTCCGTCTCCTGCTCGAATGGAGCGGTGCTGAAGCTGGCTTTCCCGTCCAGGCCGTCGAACCGCGCTTGCGCTTCCACGTGGGAGGGTTCCCTCGTCAGCCGGGACGAGGCAGCGTCCAGATAGCATCGCGTCCACTGCGTCCTTGCCAATGGCCATTCTTGCTCCGCGCGTTCGACAAAACGGTCGACATGCCGCACCAGCATGCTGATTGGAGGCTGTTTGTCCCAGCCGTTGTCTTCGCCTTTCAGAAAATGATCGAAGAAGCGCTTCTGGAGGGCGACGCCGTAGTCTGTGTAGAACTCCGTCCAATGCTCGCGGCCGTGGAATTCCATCCACTTCTGTTTGGACCCTGCACCCAGCCAGCCCTGGACGTTGCCACGCAGGTGTACACCGTGGCCGCCCCAGTTCCCGCATGAGAGCACCGGCACCTCGATCGCCGCCAGATCCGGGGTGCGCTCCTGGTAGTAGATGTCCGTGATGAGTTCTGCCGCCAGCAACTTGCCCGGGATGTCCACGCGGTTGGCGAGCAATTCATCGTCGCTCAAGTCATCCGGCCCGGCAATCGAGACGCCGGTGTTCGGATTCACGCGGGCGCGCGAGCCCAGGCCGTTCTGGACGTTGGCTATCTGGTTTGGATACCACTTCATCAGGAACGTGTTGAGTATTCCCCCGTGCCGGCATGCGTCACGGTACATGTTGGTGTAACCCTCGAACGGGCAGATGGCGGCCAAGTGCTTCGGTCGCCTGGCGGCCACCTGCCACTGCGTGGTGGCGTAGTACGAGACACCCGCCAGGCCGATCTTGCCGTTGCTCCAGGGTTGCGTGGCAGCCCATTCGATGCACTCGCAAAAGTCGTCGATCTCGCGGGGCGACCAGCAGTCGATCACCCCGGGCGAACGGCCTGCTCCACGCGAATCGACACGGATGCAGACATAGCCGAAGGGCACCCAACGTTCGGGGTCGACTGTCTCCCAGTTGGCATAGCGGCCGGTGCTGCCACGCAAGACCTCCGGGTAGTCGGAGGTCAGGCCCTTCCACTGCATCGGAAAGCCTTCGCCAAAGTGCAGGCCCTTGGCGTAGGGGCCGCATGACATCAACACGGGGAACGGGCCTTCGCCATCAGGACGAAAGATGTCAGCGCGCAGGACCGACCCATCACTGGTGGCGATCTCGACATCCCAATCGATCTTCATTCAGCGCTCCTTTAATCAGGTGTATCAAACAGCTGTTTAATATAGTTGCTGCCGGA
>CAZFKW010000230.1:0-6727 GCA_964519795.1 uncultured Ramlibacter sp.
CCCGGCCGGCTGCGGACGTGCATGTCCCGGGCATGCCTGGCGGGCGATGCGCCGTCGTCCATCAAGGCACGCTGTCCGCAAGGCTGGCCACAAAACCATCGACACTTCCGGCGCGCACCAAGGCCAGTGCGCACGACAGCGCGGGGTCGCGATCCTCAAGCGTGGTGAACAGCTGTCTCATTGCCGGCCCTGTACAGGTTTGGACAGGCACAGTATGGCACTTGGCGGCGCCCGCCCGGTTCAGGCCGGCTGGGCAAACTCCTCCGCATGCAGCCGTGCCACCAATACAGGAGTCGACGCAGCTGGTGAACACCGAGTATGGTGTTGCCGACTTGCGCGATGTGTCCCTTGGGGAAAGGGCGCGACGGCTCACGGAGATTGCGGCACCGCAGTTCCGCGACTCACTGGCCCGCTGTGGCGGTCGCCAGGCGGGCGAGTGTCAGAACACCTGGCCCTGCCTCACTGGGCGTGCCTGGCCGGACCGGATCCCGCGTCGTGGTTGTGACGGCCCTGGCCCTGCCCGCCCATGCCCCGCCCTTGCATCCCGCCCTGGCCCATGGCCATGCGGCTCATCATGCCGCGGTGCATGGCCACCATGCCCTCCTCCACGAGTCCGGTCACTTCGCCTGCGTGCCCCTGCAGGGCCGCCACCACCTTGGCATCAGCAGAGGTCCGGGTAACGGCAGCGCCCTTTGGGGTCATTTCAACCCTGGACACGATCTTGTCCCGGTTCCCGAACAGGACGGGCAGCGTGTCACTGAAAATGTTGAACTCGCGCCCGTCCTTGAGCCGCTGCGACATGCTGACCACATGGGCCTGGATGGACTGCGCAACCTGCGGGTCGTCAGACTCCGTCAGCGTGCGGATGCCGTCCGGCAGGTTTGTCACCGTGCGCCGGATTTTTGTATTGCTCGCCAGCAGGTCGTGCACCACGTTCATGTCGGACGCCGAGCCCTCATCCTGTCGGGTCAGCATGGAGACCGGACCACCCATGGGGCCATGGCCTCCCGCGCCCATGCTGTGACCTTGGCCACCCATGGGGCCATGACCACCGGCGCCCATGGGGTGGCCCGCGCCGCCCATCATGTGCCCTGCGCCACCCATGTTGGCCTGCCCTTGCGGGAACTGTCCTGTCACCGCCGCAGCGGCCAGGGCCAGACCCAGTGTTGCCGCCACAGCGGCTGAAATTTTGAGATACAGATTCATCGCGAACCTCCGCAAGCAAAAAATAAAGGACCTTCCGGCCGGAAGTATGTGCATGGCACTCCAGGATCGGAGATCCCGCTGTGCCATGTCCGTATTGGTGCAGGCTGCCGTTTCGGGATTCCGTCCGCAAGGGCCTCAATTGCATCGCCAGATTGCACAGCCACCGTATGCAAGACTGTGTTACAAAACTCCATGCTCCGGCGCCACGCCTGGACCATCCTTATGCCCTTGGACACCAAAGACCGAATCCTCATCGTTGACGACGACCCCGACATCCGCCAGTTGCTCGTGGACTACCTTGTGCGCAACGGGCTGGAAGCCCTGGCTGCGCGCAACGGGCGGGAGATGTGGCAGGCACTGGAGCGGCATGCTGTGGACCTGGTGGTGCTCGACCTGATGCTGCCTGACACCGACGGTCTTGTGCTGTGCCGCGACCTGCGCTCCAGGGCAAACATTCCGGTCCTGATGCTGACGGCACGCGGCGAGGAGACTGACCGGATTCTGGGCATCGAGATGGGTGCAGATGACTACATGGTCAAGCCGTTCAGTCCGCGGGAACTGCTGGCCCGCATCAAGGGCATACTGCGGCGCACCCGCGCGCTGCCACCCAACCTCAAGCCCGACACACAACGATGCCTGGCCTTCGCAGGATGGAAGCTGGACACGGCCACCCGGGCACTGACCGGACCGGATGGTGTTGTCACGCCCCTGTCAGGCGCCGACTTCCGCCTGCTGCGCATCCTGCTGGACCACCCCAACCGCGTCGTGAATCGCGAACAGCTGGTGGAGTTGATCCACGGGCGCGAGGCTGAGCCCTACGACCGGGCCATTGACGTCCAGATCAGCCGGCTGCGCCAGCGGCTTCAGGACACGGGCCGGGAGTCGGGGCTGATCAAGACTGTGCGCGGCGAAGGCTATGTGCTGGCTGCCAATGTGGAGTCACTGCCTTCATGCGGCTGAATATCGCCTCGCTGTTGCCCCGGTCGCTGGCCGGCCGCATGGCCCTCATCCTGGTGCTTGGTCTGCTGGCAGCCCAGTACGCCAGCCTGCTGCTGCACCTACAGGACCGGGCGTTCATGCAGGCCTCCGGCCAGATGCGCCAGGGCATGGGATTGCACGGGATGCCGATGCGGTTTTTCTGGCACCTGTCACTGACATTCGGCGCGGTGATCATCGTGATGCTGTTTGCTGTGCGCTGGGTGACCAGGCCACTCCAGCAAATGGCCGCTGCAGCGACGGAGTTTGCGCACAACCTGGATGCCGCCCCGCTGGAAGCGAGCGGCCCGACAGAAGTGCGCGCCGCCGCCGAAGCATTCAACTTCATGCAGCGCCGGGTAAGGCAGCTGGTGATGGAACGCGGGCGGGCGCTGGCAGCCGTGTCGCACGACCTGCGCACACCGCTGACCCGCATGAGGCTGCGCGCCGAACTGGTGAACGACCCCGTCCTGCAGGGCAAGCTCAATGCCGATATTGACGCCATGCAGGGCATGGTGAACAGCGTGCTGGCGTACCTGCGCGGACTGGAGGACTCGGAGCCCGCGCAACCCATCAACATGGAGGCGCTGCTCTCCAGCATTGTTGAAGACGAGCAGGCACTGGGCCGGGCCGTGACCATGCAGGAGCCGGCTGGGGGAGAGTCCGTGCCCGCACCCTATGCCGGCAGGCTTTCGGTCCTGAAACGGGCCGTGACCAACCTTGTAGACAACGCCGTCGCGCATGCCGGGGCAGTGACCATCAGGCTGGAGGATTCGGCCACCGCACTTCGTGTTGTCATCGAGGACGACGGCCCCGGCATTCCCGAGGCCGACCTCGCCCGGGTGACCGAGCCCTTCGTGCGGCTGGATGCGTCCCGCAGCCTGGACACAGGGGGCGTCGGACTGGGTCTGGCCATCGCACGGGATGCAGCTGCATTCCATGGAGGCGTCCTCATGCTTGAGAACCGGGAGCAAGGCGGGCTGCGCGCGATACTTGAGTTGCCGAAGTCAGGCGGCTGAGCGCGTACGGTCCAGGATTGCCCCGGAGACTTCGCGTCCATGCTTTTTCGCGTTCCGGCTGCTCACCGGTCCCGCCCCTCCGGCCTGCACCTCGACTTCAGCCCAACTCCACCATCACCGGCTGGTGGTCCGACACCTGCGTCACACCGTCGATCTGCATACCCCGCACCCTGCCCTTCAGCGCATCGCTGACAAGCACGAAATCGCAGCAGATGGGCACAGGCCCGTAGCGGCGGTCGTGGACGCGGAAGGTAGGCGGCTGGGGGACTTCACCATGGAGCACGCGCCAGCTGTCCCATAGCTGCCCCCGGGATGCGACGTCCGCAGGCGCAGCGGTGAGTGCTGCGTATTCCGGCTCATGCGTTTCAAGGTTGAAGTCGCCACACAGCACAGCCTGCGCCGTGTGCACCCTGGTCTGGAAAGGCGAACCGTCGTCACTGGGCTCTGGCAGGGCCAATGCGTGCGCGGTGTACTGGCGGTGCAATGCGAGCAGCGCGTTGGCCTGCGCGATGCGCTGCGGCTTTGAATAGAACTCCAGGTGCGTCGTCATGATGCGCACGTAGCCGAGCACAGGGTCATTGACAATCACCACAGTGCACATGCGCGGCATGCTGCGCACACCGCCATCAGCCGGGTACGGCAAGGGGTGGTGCTGTACCTGCACGACGGGCAGTCGGGTGGCAATGAGGTTGCCGAACTGCTGGCGGCCCACCGGCGCTTGCCATTCGTCCACTGCCGCGCCAAAAAACACCTGGTAGCCGGGCAGCAATGCCTGCAGCAACGCGGGCTGGTTGTGGCTTGCATCGCCCTGCAGGCGCGGGTAGTTGACAGCGATTTCCTGCAGGCACAGCACGTCAAGGCCGCCCTCGCCGGCCAGGTCGCGCGCCGCGTTCACGATGCGATCCGGGCTGACAACGCCATCATTGCCGCAGCACCACTGTGTGTTGAAGGTGACAAGCTTCATCGAAGGACCCCTTTGCGAAAGCTGCTGTACGAACGCTGCTACTTGATCCCGGCCCGCATGAAGCTCTGCACGAACTGCCGCTGGAACAGCAGGAACGCGATGAGCAGCGGCGCAGAAGTCATCAGCGTGGCAGCAGTGATGATGGACCAGTCCACACCCTGGTCGGTTGAAGAAAATATCTGCAGACCCACCGTGAGCGGCCGCGCATTGACGCTGTTGGTGATGATGAGCGGCCACAGGAAGTTGTTCCAGTGGAAGCTGATGGACACCAGCGCAAACGCCGTATACACCGGCCTTGCAAGAGGAACGTACACGCGCCACAGCACCTGCATCGCGCCGGCTCCTTCCACCCTGGCTGCTTCGTCCAGCTCCTTCGGTATGCCCATGAAGGTCTGGCGCAGCAGGAAGATGGCAAAGGCTGATGCGAAATACGGCAGGCCGATGGCCAGCAACGTGTCCACCAGACCGAGCTGCGACATGGTCTTGTAGTTTTCCACCAGCAGGATGTCGGGCATGATCATCAGTTGCACCAGCACCAGCGAGAACGCAATGTTCTTGCCGCGGAACTCATAGCGCGCAAACGCGTAGGCTGCAAGTGTGGACAGCACCAGCTGCACGGCCAGGATCATCGTGACCAGCATCGTGGTGTTGAGGAAGTAGCGCGCAAAGGGCGCGGCGGCCCAGGCATTGCGGAAGTTGTCCAGCGTGAGAGGCGCAGTCAGCACAAAGCGGGTGGAATACTCTGCGGGGTGAAAGGCCGTCCACACCGCATAGGCCAGCGGCAGGATCCACAGCAGCGCCAGCACCCAGGCAGCCACGGTGTCGAGCCAGCCTGGCTCGTTATAGGCCAGGCGTTGGGCCGGGGTTGCCTTGAAGGATGCTGCGCTCATCTGCAAACCGCCATGGCGTGACGCTTCATTTGTAATGCACCCGCTTGTCCAGCACAAAGAACTGCACCAGCGCAACGCTGGCCAGAATGACCACCAGCACCACGGTGATGGCGGCCGCGTAGGCCGTGTCCCAGAACTTGAAACCCACCTCGTACAGGTGATACAGCAACAGCGTGGAGGCATTGTCCGGCCCACCGCGCGTCAGCACGAACACATGGTCCACCATGCGGAAGCCGTTGATGACGGCATTGACCAGCACGAACAGCGTGGTGGGCATGAGCAGCGGCCACTGCACCCGCTTGAAGAAATACCAGCGCGACGCGCCCTCAATGGCCGCTGCCTCGCGCAGGCTGGGGTTGAGCGTCTGCAGCGCCGCCAGGTAGAAGATCATGAAGAAGCCGGCCTCCTTCCACACAGCAACCAGCGTGATGCAGGCCAGCGCCGTGCGCTGGTCACCCAGCCAGTTGTGCGACGGCAGGCCCAGCAGGCTGGTGAACTGCTCCAGCAGGCCGTACTGCGGGGTGTAGAAAAAGAGCCAGATGTTGGCCACGGCGATCATCGGCAGCACAGTGGGAGTGAAGTAGGCCATGCGCAGGAAGGCCCGGCCGGCAATCCGCTCGTTGACCCACAACGCCATCGCCAGGGCCAGGCCGATGGACAGCGGGATGGTCGCGCCGGCAAACCACAGGTTGTTCGTCAGTGCCTTCCAGAACACCGGGTCGTCCAGCATGGCCTGGTAGTTTTCGGCGCCCACCCACACCGCAGGCCGGCTGCCCCTGGGTGTGGAGAAAAAGCTGTCGATGAATGTGGCGATTGTCGGCCAGTGCGTGAACGAGACCAGCAATACCATCGCCGGCAATAGCAAAAGCCACGCGTGGATGGCCGCGTGGCTCTGGTGATGGGCGGGCGCTGCGCGGTCGGTCACTGTGTCACTTGTCGGGAAAGGCACTCACTCAGGCGCCCGACTACCCCCGTTCGGCCTGAGCTTGTCGAAGGCCCGCCGTGGCGCATCGCTCGTGATTCTGTTCACTTGTACGAGCGCAGCAGGCGATCAGCTTCCTTCTGCGCATCTTCCAGCGCCTGCTTTGGCGTCTTGGTGCCCAGCAGCGCGGCCTGCAGGCCGTCGTTCAGCGCCTTGGTCACGCGCTGGTTGTCGTGGGTGGACAGCTCGGGCATGGACACGGGCAGCTGGTCACGCGCCACGAGTGCCGGCGGGAAGTCGCGGCCGTACTTGCGCAGCGTGTCGGTGCCGTAAGCTGCTTCAGACACAGCGACGTAACCCGTCTCCATGCTCCACTGCGCGGCGCGCTCAGGCTGGGTCACCCACTTGATGAACTTGAAGGCAGCTTCCTGCTGAGCCGGCGTGGCCTTCTTGGAGATGTAGAAATTGCCGCCGCCCGTGGGCGAGCCCTTGCGCTTGTTGCCCGGGATCATGGCCACACCGAAGTCGAACTTGGCATTGTTCTTGACGTTGGTCAGGTTGCCGGTGGTGGTGAAGATCATCGCGGCCTTCTTCTCGAAGAAGTCCTTGGGCGTGGTGCCCCACTCCACAATGCCGGGCGGGTGCACGCCGGACTTGGTCAGGTCCACCCAGTACTGCAGAGCCTCGATGACCTTGGGGTCGTCAAACTTCACGGCGGTGCCGGCTTCGTTGGCGAGCATGGCGTCATTGG
>CAZFKW010000231.1:0-3073 GCA_964519795.1 uncultured Ramlibacter sp.
CCGAGGTGGGCAGGGAGTACCCGGACGTGGCGCTGGACCACATGTACGTGGACAACGCCGCCATGCAGCTTGTCAAGGGCCCGAAGAATTTCGATGTGATTGTCACCGGCAACATGTTCGGCGACATCCTGTCCGACGCGGCCGCCATGCTCACCGGCTCCATTGGAATGCTGCCCTCGGCCAGCCTGAATGCGAAGAGCCAGGGCCTGTACGAACCAAGCCATGGAAGCGCTCCCGATATCGCCGGCAAGGGAATCGCCAATCCTTTGGCTACAATATTGTCTGCTGCCATGATGCTACGCTTTTCACTCAACCAGGCCCAGGCCGCTGACCGTATCGAGTCTGCGGTAAAGGACGTGCTCGCGTCCGGCCTGCGCACGGCAGACATTTACTCCCCAGGCACCACCAAGGTCGGCACCCTCGAAATGGGTGACGCGGTGGTTGCTGCCATTACCAAGAAGACAACCAAAGGCTGATCCAGCCCGGTCCGCCCTGCGCCCTCCCCGGCCGGACGAGCCGGGCGAAATGACCAGTTTTCAAGCTGTTTGAAACGAATCAATTTCTAGAAAGGGCAATGTGATGAAAGTCGGTAACCTGGTAGGACTCGTAGGCTGGCGCGGAATGGTGGGATCCGTGCTGATGGACCGGATGCAGGCGGAAGGCGACTTCGGACTCATCGAGCCGGTGTTCTTCTCCACATCCAACGCAGGTGGCAAGGCGCCGGCCTTCGCGAAAAGCGAATCCACATTGAAGGATGCGCATGACATTGCTGCGCTGAAAAAGTGCGACATCATCATCACTGCCCAGGGCGGTGACTACACCACCGAGGTCTACCCCAAGCTGCGCGCTGAAGGCTGGAACGGCCACTGGATCGATGCCGCTTCGACGCTGCGCATGAAGGATGACGCCATCATCATCCTGGACCCGGTCAACCTGAACGTCATCAGGAGCGCGCTGGCCAAGGGCGGCCGGAACTGGATCGGTGGCAACTGCACCGTCAGTTGCATGCTGATGGGCGTCGGAGCTCTGTACAAGGCCGGCTTGGTCGAATGGATGACTTCCATGACCTACCAGGCAGCGTCAGGCGGCGGTGCCCAGCACATGCGCGAGCTGCTCACCCAGTTCGGCACGCTCAATGCTGAAGTGCGTTCGCTGTTGGATGACCCCAAGTCGGCAATTCTGGAAATTGACAGGAAAGTACTGGCGAGCCAGCAATCGCTGGGCGCTGATGAGACGGCCAACTTCGGCGTGCCACTCGGCGGCAGCCTGATTCCGTGGATCGACAAGGATCTCGGCCTCGGGAAGAGCCAGGGTGACGAAGGCTGGGGCACTTCCAGGGAGGAATGGAAGGGTGGCGCCGAGACCAACAAGATCCTCGGCCAGGGCGCTTCATTTGGCACCGCTGAAACGCCTGTGGACGGCTTCTGCGTACGCATTGGCGCAATGCGCTGCCACAGCCAGGCGCTCACCTTCAAGCTCAGGAAGAATGTGCCGCTGGCCGATGTGGAAGCCATGATCGCCGCTGACAACCCCTGGGTGAAAGTCGTGCCCAACACGCGCGAGGACACCATCAGGGATCTCACGCCCGTGGCCGTCACCGGAACCATGACGATCCCGGTGGGCCGTATCCGCAAGCTGGCGATGGGGCCTGAGTACGTGGGCGCGTTCACTGTCGGTGACCAGCTGCTATGGGGCGCGGCCGAGCCGCTGCGCCGCATGCTGCGCATCCTGCTTGACGCATAATCGCGTGCAAGGCATGACAAAACGGCCTGTAACCACGAGTTACAGGCCGTTGTCGTTTGACAACATGGGGGCTCGTGGAATTGGTCGCTACCCCCCATCCCCGAAAGTTAAAACCTGTCTCAGCTTGTCAGGCTAAGACATTGATGTTAAGTTCGTTTTTCCGATTTCAGCGTCGAGGCGTTTGTCCGAATGATGAGAAAAATATTGCCTGCTGACAGAGCATTGGAGGCTCAAAAAGTGATGAGAAAGCCGCCTCGCTGGCAAGCCACTGCATTGGCAGTTGCCGCTGCTGCCCTCCTTGGATCTGCCAGTTTCGACGCTCAGGCTCTGGCGCTGGGTCGCCTGACGGTTCAGTCCGCGCTCGGTGAACCCCTGCGTGCCGAAATCGACATCCCCGACATCAACGCCGAAGAAGTTGCCACACTCAAAGCTGGGGTAGCCTCGGCCGAAGCGTTCCGCGCAGCGGGTCTGGAGTACAACCTCACTGTCGCGAACATGCAGATTGCATTGATGCGCCGCCCAGATGGCCGCATGTTCCTGCGACTGTCCAGCGACCGTGCCGTCAATGAGCCGTTTCTTGACCTGATCCTCGAAGCGAACTGGGCGTCGGGCCGGATTGTCCGCGACTACACGCTGCTGTTTGATCCGCCCGCAATGCGCCAGGCGTCGCCTATGGCAGCGCCCACTGCCCCCCAGATTTCTGCCCCACCAGCCGCCCGGTCGGCACCCGCCGCGCCGCCGGTGTTTTCACCACCAGCCCAGGCAGCTCCATCCGCGCGTACGCCGTCAGTGCCTTCACGCCCGCAGGCAGCCAGCCGCCCCGAGCGGTCGGGTGACGGCAGGAAAGTCACCGTAAAGGCCGGTGATACTGCCGGGAAAATCGCTGCTGCCAACAAGCCCGCCAGCATTTCCCTGGACCAGATGCTGGTAGCCTTGTTGCGGGCCAATCCTGATGCCTTCATCGGCGGAAACGTCAACCGCGTCAAGGCTGGCGCAGTGCTGGACATACCGTCAGAAGAACAGGCCTCGACCATCCCCTCCGGCGAAGCCCGCCAGACAGTGATCGCGCAAAGCAGGGACTTCAATGATTTCAGGCACAAGCTGGCTGGCGCTGTGCCGACCACGCAGGTCGCTGCTGCAGACCGGGCTGCGGGCGGCCGGGTTGAAGCAAGAGTGGAGGACAGAAGGGCTGCGGCCTCCACGCCTGACAAGCTGACGCTGTCCAAGGGCTCCGTTGAAGCCAGAGCCAACGAAGAGCGGATCGCAAAAGAGCGCCAGGCGCGGGAAGCCTCGGCCCGGGTTGCGGAACTCTCCAAGAACATCAGCGAGC
>CAZFKW010000231.1:3093-6656 GCA_964519795.1 uncultured Ramlibacter sp.
GGTGCCGCCTCCGGCCCGGCCGGCTCGGCGCCGTCCGCCACAGCCAGCGCCGCCCCGGGTAGCGTCAATGTACCCGCCAGCACGCTTGCTGGTGCCGCCAGCGCCCCCAGGCCGGCCGTGTCCATGCCGGCACCGGCATCTGTGGCAGCTCCGGCTGCCACTACCGCAGCTGCGGCCTCTGCGCCTGCCGGCGTTCCTGCCGCATCCGCTGCGACGTCTGCATCCGCGCCTGCATCCGCGCCGGGTGCCGCAGCCTCAGCACCGGTCGCCCTCGCTTCTGCTTCTGACAGTGCGGCTTCAGCCCCTGCGGGAGCCGTGGCCGCAGCCAGCGCGACGGACGCCCCGGCTCCGGTTGCACCAGCACCCAGGCCTCCCGTCAAGGTCGCGCCGCCACCGCCACCTGAGCCCACCATCGTCGAGCAACTGATGGAGAACCCGCTCATACTGGGCGCCGTGGCACTCCTGATCGCCCTGCTCGGCGCGTTCGGCTTCTACCGCGTGATGCAGCGTCGTCGCTCGACTCAGGTAGACAGCTCATTCCTGGAAAGCCGACTGCAGCCAGACTCTTTCTTTGGTGCCAGTGGCGGCCAGCGGATCGACACCAATGAAGGCGGCGCAACCGGCTCCTCCATGGTTTACTCGCCAAGCCAGCTCGATGCGGCAGGCGACGTGGACCCGGTGGCTGAAGCCGACGTTTACCTCGCCTACGGCCGGGACCTGCAGGCCGAAGAGATCCTCAAGGAAGCAATGCGCACCAACCCGTCGCGGGTGGCCATCCACGGGAAGTTGCTTGAGATCTATGCCAAGCGCCGTGACAGCAAGGCTTTTGAAGTCGTCGCAACCGAGGCCTTCGGCCTCACCCATGGCGAAGGCCCTGAATGGGAGCACATCTGCGAACTGGGCCGCGAACTCGACCCCTCCAACCCGATGTACCAGCCCGGTGGCCAGCCAGCCCCGCGGCCCGGTGCGCCGGCCAATGCCCCCGTGGGGTCCGGCTTTGCAACGAGCACCATTCCCCAGGCGATCCAGCCCGAGTTGTCCGAGTCGCCTGCTCCGGTTGACCTCGACCTGGACCTGGATTTCTCGCTCGGCGATGACCCCGCCCCGGCGCCCGCACCCGCCCGGGCCAGCGCGCCAGTACCTTCAGAGCCTACGGTGGCAATCAAGGCCACTCCATCGGCTCCTCCCTCCCTGGACATGGACTTTGGCTCAGCGACAGTCGCACTGCAGGCCCCAAGCTCTCCGCCGGCGACAGATACCGTCAAGTTGTCGGTGCCGGACCTTGCGTTGTCCTCCAGCAGCCTCAGCTTCAGTCCCGAGCCCGCGCCTGCACCCGCGCCTGTTGCCCCCCCTGCTCCGGCGCCCGCCGCTGCTGCACCTGACGCAGGCATGATCGAGTTTGACCTCGGTGCACTGTCGCTTGACCTTGGGCCAACCACAGAGGCGCCAGCAGCGCCTGCCGAGTCCAGCGATCCACTGGAAACGAAACTTGCCCTCGCAGAGGAATTCCGCAGCATTGGAGACACCGATGGTGCGCGAGCCCTGGTCCAGGAAGTTGTGGCGGAAGCGTCAGGCAGCCTCAAGGCCAAGGCGGAACGCTTCCTGGCGGAATTGAACTGACCGCAGACATCCTGATCAGGGGCTGACCTATGCGGTTGGCATTGGGCGTCAGCTACAACGGGCAGGCTTACGAAGGCTGGCAAAGCCAGTCTTCGGGCCTCACCGTGCAGGACAAACTGGAGTTGGCGCTCGCCAAATTCACCACGCATCCCGTCAGCACCTTGTGTGCCGGCCGCACAGATGCCGGCGTGCATGGACTCATGCAGGTCGTACACTTTGACTCCCCTCTGAGCCGCGAGATGTCGTCCTGGGTTCGCGGAACCAACCGCTTTCTTCCGCCCGACATTGCCATCCAGTGGGCGATGGCAGTGCCAGCTGCATTCCACAGCCGTGCCGTTGCCCGGCGTTATGCCTATGTGCTGCTCGAATCCCCGGTCCGGCCCAGTGTCGAAGCCGGCCGGGTCGGCTGGACCTTCCGTCCGCTGGAAGGTGAGGCCATGCGGCGCGCCGCCGGCCATCTGCTCGGGGAGCACGACTTCAGCTCCTTCCGCGCCTCAGCCTGCCAGGCGAAGTCGCCTGTCAGGCATCTTGCCCGCCTGGACATCAGCAAGCGCGGGCCCTACTGGCGCTTTGAGTTCGAGGCCAACGCCTTCCTCCACCACATGATCCGCAACATCATGGGGTGCCTGGTTGCCATCGGCCAGGGCAACCAGGCGCCTGACTGGATACGCGAGGTCCTGGCAGCGCGCGACCGCGACGCCGCGGCCCCCACCTTCTCGCCCGACGGACTGTATTTCCTAGGCCCGGTCTATGACCCCAAGTGGGGACTACCGGACCGCACGGCTGCGTATGATTGGCTCCCATGACGCAGCCTTACCCACGCACCAGGATAAAGATCTGCGGCCTGACGCGCGAGCAGGACGTTGACGCTGCCGTCGAGGCCGGCACCGATGCCGTCGGCTTTGTCATGTACGCTGCCAGCCCCCGCAGCGTGACGCCCGCACGCGCGGCAGAGCTGGCGCGGCGCCTGCCGCCCTTCGTCACGCCGGTGCTCCTGTTCGTCAATGAGGACAGCACAGTCATACAGAATGCCGCAGCGGCCATCGCCAACGCCGTCATCCAGTTCCATGGCGATGAGTCACCGGCGCAGTGCCTTGATGCAAGCGGGCACGGCGCCCGTCCTTTCATGAGGGCGGCCCGCATACCCATTGATGACCCGGTGCCATTTGACTTGCTAAAATTCGTTTCCGATTACTCCAGTGCCCAGGCCATCCTGCTCGACGCCCATGTCGAGGGATACGGCGGCGGCGGGAAAGCATTCAATTGGTCACGGCTTCCACCAGGCGTTCCCTCTCACCTCGTTTTGTCTGGTGGACTCACGCCTGCAAACGTGACCGATGGCATCGTGCAAGTACGGCCGCGCTGCAAATCGCTGGCCGTTGACGTGAGCTCCGGCGTCGAGTCTGCCAAAGGCATCAAGGACGCGGAAAAGATCCATCAGTTTGTCGCGGCCGTGCGTGCCGCCGACAGGCAACTTGCGTAAAACCATCCATGTCACAGTATCTCCAGCCCGATTCCGCGGGCCATTTCGGAATTTACGGGGGCAGCTTCGTCAGCGAGACCCTCACTCATGCCATCAATGAACTGCGCGAGGCCTACGCGAAGTACCAGCACGATCCGGAGTTCCTCGCTGAGTTCCACTACGAGCTCAAGCACTTCGTCGGCCGGCCCTCGCCCGTCTACCATGCCGCGCGGACCAGCCGCGAGCAGGGCGGCGCGCAGATCTACCTCAAGCGCGAGGACCTGAACCACACCGGCGCCCACAAGATCAACAACGTGATTGGCCAGGCCATGCTGGCACAGCGCATGGGCAAGCCCCGTGTCATCGCCGAAACCGGAGCCGGCCAGCATGGCGTGGCCACCGCCACGATCTGCGCGCGCTATGGCCTGGAGTGCGTGGTCTACATGGGCAGCGAGGACGTCAAGCGCCAGAGCCCCAACGT
>CAZFKW010000232.1:0-6650 GCA_964519795.1 uncultured Ramlibacter sp.
TTTCCCAAGATGCCCAAGCTGGCGGCAGCCAGTTGATGGGGTTAGGGACGCTCTATCCGCCGCACGTACTCAGGGAACGGGCCGCGCAGTATGACGCGCGACCCCAGACGTGTTGCCTTTTGGCCGTAGCTCCGGGTTGCCCCGATTTCAAGAGTTAGCTACTTAATCGTCACGACGGTTCAAACGAGCGTTCACATAAGTTTCCCGTACCCTTTACCCCAGCATCCCTCGACAGTCTTGTTCAGTCGATTGGCCACCCTTGCGGGCGGTTTATGCGATTGCGCGCAGGATGTTTAACCGTGGCTCCGCACACCCTGATTACTCGGGATGCACGCACAGTCGGGGTCACTTCGTTCCAGAAGTGGTTCCGGTTTAGAAACAAGGCACCTTGAGCGGTGCCGCTCCATTCTCGTTAGGACTCATCACACGGCAGGGCCGCGCGAGAACGCCGCAGAAAGAGAAAATATTTCTCGATCCGTTTCGTTTTGACAACAGAAAACCAGCCGGAACGGCGGTGGTTTGTTGCGAACAAGCCTTGTGGGCTGGTTCAGGAGCAATTAATGCGAGCATTAATTACTTCTTCTAGGTCCTGTTCCGCAAGGGGAACAGTGTGCGTCTCCCAGAGGGAAAACGCGGTTTAATGCTGTCATGTAGACAGCCTGAAGCGACTTCGAGTCGCACCATACACTTGATTGTAGAGAGGGCAGAAACCGGGAGCAGCACGCACCCGGCTCCGCCCGGCCCGCTCCACCCATCCCACCCATGCAGTCCCTCACCCGCAAGCAGCTCATCCTCCTGGTCCTTCTCACCATCGTCTGGGGCCTGAACTGGCCCGTGATGAAATTCGGCGTGACGGAGTTTCCTGCCCTGACATTCCGCGCGCTGTCCATGCTCATTGGCGTGCCGGTGCTGGGCCTGGCACTGGTGGTGCTGAAAGTGCCGTTCCGGGTGCCACGCAAGCACTGGCCGGAGCTGATGATGCTCACCGCGCTGAACATGATGGTCTGGCATGCGCTGATCATCATTGCCGTCAAGTCGCTGTCCAGCGGGCGGGCGGCCATCCTGGGCTACACCATGCCGATCTTTTCGGCCGTGCTGGGTGCGCTGTATTTTGGCAACAAGCTTCTGCCGCGTGGCTGGGGCGGTGTGGCGGCAGCGTTCATTGGCGTGGTGCTGCTGCTGTGGCATGAGTTCACCAACCTGGCCGGAAGGCCCGTCGGCGTGATGCTGGCCCTCACGGCCGCCGCCATCTGGGCGCTGGGCACGCAACTGCTGCGCCGCTCCACCATGCCGGTCCAGACGCTCACGATCACGTTCTGGATGACGGCGATCACCACGGTGTTCATGTCGGTGCTGTCGCTGGTGTTCGAGCAGCCGCAGTGGAAGGCACCGTCGCCGGCCGTGTGGGCCACCATCATTTACAACGCCGTGATGATCTTCGTCTTTGCGCAGGCCGCCTGGTACTACCTGGCGCGCAGCCTGCCGCCGGTGGCATCGACGCTGAGCGTGATGTTCATCCCCGTGCTCGGCGTGTTCAGCGGCGCGCTGTGGCTGGGCGAAGTCCTGCACTGGCAGGACTGGACGGCGGTTGTCCTGATGGTGGTGGCGATTGCCTCGGTGCTTTGGCCCGCCAGGACACAGCCCTCACCTGCAACAACCTGACCCCGGGCGAAAGCCCTCGCCAGGGGCGGCATTAGTTGCAGGTTTGCTCCAGCACGATGTCACCACGCCCCGATCGCCGCTGGCGGCGCTGTTCATCGTAATAGTTGTTCAGGAAGTCCGACATGAAGCTCTGGTCGGCCATGAACTGCTGCGTCAGGCTGTCATAGAACACGACGAGGGTACCGAAGCCGGTATTGGTCACGCCGTTCGCCCGCGTATCGCCAACACCCAGGTAACGCTGGCTGAACTGCCCGCTCAGCGCCTCGCCGTTGGCGGCCAGGATGACAGCATCGGCGTCTGGAGCAGTGCCGGCGATCATCTGCAGGCTTTCCGTCTCGAGCTTCAGGTCGCCGGCGCTGACGATCGCAGCATAAGCCCCCGGTGCTGTGCCACCATGCAGCGTGAGTGCGGCGGATTTTATGTGCATGCTGTCGGCCTGGATCGCCACCGGGTCCGTGCCCGCCACGAGGTAGATGCTTCCGGCGCTCGTGAGATTGAGGTGGCTCTTTCCGCCCAGCACAATGCCGCGATACCCCGGGTCTGCGGCACCGCCCGTGACGGCCAGCCCCTGGTCAAAGTCCGCCGTCGTGAAGTACAGCTCCTCGCCCGTGTGTTGAATATCTGCAGGAGCATTCGCCGTCCGGATAGCCAGCTCGTCGCCGGTGAAGTGAATCCGCTGGTCCAGCGTGCCGATGTTGCCGTTGTCGCCACGCGTTTCCATCGCGAGTTTCTCCACATCCCAGACGGTGCCCGGCACCTGCACGATGCCGGCGTTGGCCGAGGTGGACAGGTTGCGCGCCAGCAGGCCGGCGCCGTGATGAATGTTGCCCAGCTCGATGGCTCCGCCTTGCGCCCCAACCACGCCCGTACCCACTTCGGCAATCATGTCGCCGCTGCCGCCCAGGTCAATGAAGGCGCCGCTGTACATCGAGATGCCACCGGGCCCCGCATCGCGGTAGGCCGGGTTTGCATTGGGCGAATTCGCAATGAGGCCCAGGTCACCGCCGCCGGTACGGATATTCGCATTGATCATGATGTTGCGGCCGGCCTCGAACACCATCGTTCCGGGGTTGGCCACCGCAAGATGGATCTCCGAGCGGATGTCGATGTCGTTGCTGGCCTGCAGGATCACATCGGTGCCGGTGTTGGCAATGCTGGTGATCCGGTCCGGCGAGATCGTGACTGTTGCGTCGGACGCATCGCCAAAGAGCATGCCGCCCAGCCATGACGCACCGCCTCCGCTCATCTGCGAGCTGGTCAGGTACACCTGGCCCGGGCCATCGGCATTGACCCCTTCCCCGCCAAAGCGCAGCATGAAGACATCGGCCTCGCTGTCCAGCCGCTGCGGGGTCAGGCTGAAGGAATAGCCGCCCTGCAGGCCGCCGGTGTAACTGCCAACGATGCTGTTGTTGTCGTTCACGGTACCTGTCTCGCCCTTGTTGACAAAGGTGTAGGCACCACGGCCGCCGCTGTAGTCGCTGGTGATGACGTAGTACCTGTCCGTCGTTCCCTGCAGCAGGCCCACGGCTGCGCCGCCTTCGCCCGAAAGCCCCCCGCCCACATGGTCGCCATCATGGCTGCCAACCAGGCTGTTGGTCGAGCTGACCGCTCCGCGCGCCAGCGTGGTCACGCCCGCCACTGTGGAGCCCCAGCTGATGGCGCCCCTGCCGTTGTTCCAGTTCTGGCTGGCAACGATGAAGTTGCCCGACCCGAGACCGGAGGTGTACACGCCATCGCCAACGCGGTCGTCTGCCGCGCTGCCCACCAGTGCGTTCAGGTCGGTGATGGCGCCCAGCGGATTGCCGGCAGCGCCTTGGTTGAACACGGTGGCCATGCCGCGGTAGTCCATCCAGCCATCATTGACCACCAGATACGACTGATAGCCGCCGTTGCTGTAGCTACCCCTGCCGTAGAAACCGAAATAGCCGTTGGTGTTGCCCGCCCCGCCGACCAGGCTGTTGGCCGCACCGAGCACGCCCTTGTTGAGGGCCGGGTCGGCCTTCATGTGGGTGATGGCGCCCTGGCCGCCACCGAAGTAGGGGTTGGCCAGCAGGTAGCTGCCGTCGCTGAACCTGTGAACCCAGTCGGACAGGAACTCGTAGGACGCGTTCGTCACCCCGCCAAAATCATTGGCGCTCGTGCCGACCAGGCTGTTGCCTGAACCCAGTGCACCCACAGGGATCACGGGCGTTGCACCGAGATTGAACTCGGTCACCGCCCCCTTGTTGCCATCCCAGTAGGGGCTGGCAACAAGGTATCTGCCTGAACCGATGCCTGCCGGGCTGTACGGCTCATAGTTGTAGTAGGAATTGGAGAAACCCGAGCCGACCCGGTCACCTGCCGTGCTGCCCACCGGCGCGTTGGCGGCGCTGGTCAACCCCGTATTCGCTGTTGCCGTGAGCGTGGGATCGCCCGCCTGCGCCGCACCTGCATCGACGACGCGGATTGCGCCCATGTTGCCGTTCCAGCCGGGCATCAGCAGCATCAGCCTGTCGCCCTGGAGAACATGGCTGGAGTACGTGCTGTTCAGCTCGCTGGTGCCAAACTGCATGCTGCTGGCATTGTTGAGGGTACCGGTGAATGTGGCGTCCGGCGTGAACACCGTCAGGTAACTCTGGGAGTCAAGGGCGCGGTTGGTGCGCAGCATGACTGCGCCATTGTCAAATACATCAAGATTCTCCAGCGAGCAGGTGTCGCAGGCCAGAATGCCGCTTCCGACCTTGTCGCCCTCGCCACCGGATATATCACCGACAAAACTGTTGGTAGCACTCACGGCGCCCGTTGCCGGGGTCCCGGTCAGCAAGGTGATCGCGCCCCTCTGCCCGCCCCAGTTCGACGACAGCGCCAGTGTGACGTTCAGATAGTTTCCACCCGTGAAGTCACCATAGGCATACTCGGCGCGCGTGCCCGCGCCCACAATGCCGTCGCTGCCGACCTGGTCCGACAAGCTGCTGCCCACCAGGCTGTTGCTTGCCGAACTCATCGTTCCGCCGGGGCTGTCCATGTTGATCCAGGTGAGCGCGCCGTAGCCATTCTTCCAGCCGGGTGAGGCCAGCACCAGCGTGTTGCCGATCTTTGTCACATGACTGGCGGTAGCGCCTTCGCCGAAGTAGTCTCCATCGGCCTCGCCGATCATGCTGTTGCCATTGGTGGAGTCCGCATCGACGGTGCCATTGACGGCGCTCAGGTCCAGGATGGTCGCGGCACCCTTGTGGTTGCCCCAGTTGGGCGACACGATGAGCAATTGGCCGTTGTCCAGGTCCATCACCATGTCGTTGCCGAAATCCGAACTGCCAATGCGGTCGCCGGACACGGTCCCGACGAAAGCATTCGTGGCACTGATTTGTCCCCGGTTGCCAAACCACTGCGGCGGGTTGGTCGAAGTGGACCAGTCGGTAACGGCTACCGCGCCACGGTTGTCGTTCCAGTTGGGCGCCGTGACGATGAGTTGCTGCCTGTCATTGCTCCACAATGTCGAGGCGCCGATGTAGTCGCCCGTGCTGGACACCAGCGTGCCGCCGGAGTAAGTGTCGGGCGTCGAGCCGACCAGGCTGTTGGTGTCGCTCACCAGCATGGATCCTGCCATCTGGCTCAGGTCCAGCATGGTCACTGCACCACGCCCGTAGGCCCAGTCGCCGTTGGCCACGGCGACCGCGCCAGAGCCATCGCTGCTGCTGTTGTAGTAGTTCTGCCGCGCCATGACCTGCCCGGTCCGGCCGTACCTGTCACCCGCAAAATCACCGTCCACCCCGTGGCTCCCCAGCAGGCTCAGGTTGGTGACTGACATGCCATCCAGCAGGCCTGAAGGCGCCTTGGCAGCAACGCTGTTGGCAACTGCATCACTGCCCGAGTAGATGAATGTGACGGCGCCCGCGCCGTTGTTGATGTTCGGGCTGCCGACTGCCCACCAGTTGCCGCCCAGATTCTGCGGGACCACCAGCGTACCGGTTCCGGGGCCGCAGGAAGAGAGGCAACCCAGATAATCGCCAGCGGCGCTGCCGACCACGCTGTTGCCAGCGCTGACATAGCCCGGGCTCGAAGGGGCCTGGCGGCCGATGACCGTCAGGGCCCCCTTGCCGCCGTCCCAGTCGGGTGTCAGCGCCAGGAAGGTATCACCGTAGTAGCTGTTGCTGATGTTGACCAGGCTGGCACCAAAGTGGCTGAGCGTTGTGCCATACAGGCTGTTCGCCATATCCACTGTGCCGATGGCACCTGTGCCCGCCGCGCCCCAGGTGATGGCGCCTTTGTCGCCATACCAGTTGGGCGTGAACACCATGTATGAGCCATCGTAGTGGCTTGCCACGCTCTCACCCAGCCTGTCCCCAGCCATGGCACCCACCAGCGCGATGCTCTGTGCATTGGCCACGGAGAGCTCGCCCGTCACGCCGCCGCTGGCCGGGCCAAAAGCCACCAGGCCGCGAGCATTGTCCCAATCTGGCGCGCGCACCAGGTAGTCGCCGTTGCCGAGCAGTTCCACGCCCGAGCCTGACTGCAGGAAGGAGTAGGAATAAAACTCAGTCGACAGCGAGGCAATGCTTCCGCCGATATGGTCAAGCGTGGTGCCGCCCACCAGGCTGTTGGAGGCGCTCACCACCCCCGTGGCGGCCGTCCCGGTCAATGGCATGAAGGTCACCGCACCTTTGCCGCCGCCCCAGTTGGCGGCCACGGACAGCAGGTAGCCGTAGCCCGAGTTGCCGATGATGCGCTCGCCGACCTGGTCGGTCGTGAGTGAACCCACGAGACTGTTGGAAGCGCTGACTTCACCCCAGGCCGGACTGGCCAGGTCGATGCGGGTGATGGCGCCTTTTCCGCCGTCCCAGCCGGAAGCGGCCGACACAACGGCCCCATTGGAGCCATAAACGAAGAAGTTGTCACCGATGTAGTCGTTGGAATGGGTGCCGACCAGGCTGTTGCCGGCGCCGACAAAGCCCGCCACATCGATGTTCGAGATGACAGTCAGTGCGCCCGCGTTGCTGTAGACCGAGCCA
>CAZFKW010000233.1:0-6650 GCA_964519795.1 uncultured Ramlibacter sp.
GAGGAACTGATCAAGGTCATCTGGGGTCCGCTGCAGATCCCGCTGCCGCTGCCCAACGCGATGCGCGGCTCGCTGATCATCGGCGACGCGGCCATCGAGAAGTACCGCATCATTGCCGTCGTCGTCGGCATCGTGGTGTTCGGCATCCTGGCCTGGACGCTCAGCCGGACCAAGATCGGCCTGCTGATCCGCGCGGGCGTGCAGGACCGGGAGATGGTCGAGTCACTCGGGTACCGCATCCGCCGCCTCTTTGTCGGTGTGTTCGTGGTGGGCAGTGCGCTGGCCGGTCTGGGCGGCGTGATGTGGGGGCTGTTCCAGCAGAACGTCATTCCGCAGATGGGCGCGCAGGTCAACGTGCTGATCTTCATCGTCATCATCATCGGCGGGCTAGGCTCCACCGGCGGGGCGCTGATTGGCGCGCTGCTGGTCGGCCTCATGGCCAATTACACCGGCTTTCTCGCACCCAAGGCCGCGCTGTTCTCCAACATCGCGCTCATGGTGGCCATTTTGCTGTGGCGCCCGCAGGGTGTGTACCCCGTGACCAACCGCTGACGCTTCGACAAGCTCAGGACAGGCCCTTCGACAAGCCCAGGACAAACGGAATTCAAATGCTGACCCGAATCCTCTCTGCCGACTTTCCCCGCAGCCGCATCCTGGCTGTGCTGCTGGTGGGCCTTCTGCTTGCACTGGCCTTTGCGCCATTCCTGTTCCCGGGCGTCAAGGCGCTTAATGTGGCGGCCAAGATCCTGATCTTCGTGGTGCTGGTGGCCAGCTTCGACCTGCTGCTGGGCTACACCGGCATCGTGAGCTTTGCGCACACCATGTTCTTTGGCATCGGCGCCTACGGCGTCGCCATCGCCTCCACCCGCATGGGGCCGACATGGACGGCACTGGCGACCGGCATCGGCTGCGCACTGGTGCTGTCATTCCTGCTGTCACTTGCCGTGGGCCTGTTCTCGCTGCGTGTGCGGGCGATCTTCTTTGCGATGATCACGCTGGCCGTGGCCTCGGCCTTCCAGACGCTGGCCTCGCAACTGTCAGACATCACGGGTGGGGAGGATGGCCTGACTTTCAAGCTGCCGCCATTGCTGTCGCCCAGCATGGAGTTCCTTGACTCGCCGTTCCTGGGCGTGTCCATTGACGGCCGGCTGCTGTGCTACTACCTGCTGTTCACGGTCACCCTGGCGCTGCTGCTGGTGCTCCTGCGGATCGTGAATTCACCTTTCGGCCGCGTGCTGCAGGCCATCCGCGAGAACGAGTTCCGGGCCGAGGCGATCGGCTACCGGGTGGTGGTGTACCGAACCACGTCGAGCATCCTGTCGGCCCTGTTTGCCACGCTGGCCGGCTGCATGCTGGCGATCTGGCTGCGCTACAACGGGCCGGACACCTCCCTCTCGTTCGAGATCATGATCGACATCCTGCTCATCGTCGTCATCGGGGGCATGGGCACGATCTATGGCGCGGCCATCGGCGCTGTGATGTTCGTGCTGGCGCAGAGCTACCTGCAGGACCTTCTGAAGCTCGGTTATGAGGCCACGAGCGGCGTGCCGTGGCTGTCGGCGCTGCTCTCGCCGGACCGCTGGCTGCTTTGGCTAGGCGTTCTTTTCGTGCTGTCTGTCTATTACTTCCCCACAGGCGTGGTGGGAAAGCTTCGCGCCTTGCGCGCGCAGCGATGAATACGTGTTTTCGGCAGCGGGAAGGGCTGCGCCGAATTCACCAGCCCGCCAGCGAAGTGGGGTGGTGACTTCCAGTAGGTCAAAGAGTTCATCCAGACCAGGAGACGCATATGAAGGCATTGAGATCGATCGGAGCAGGGACCGTTTCGGCGCTGGCACTGTGGGTTCGGCGGGCGGTGGGCTCTGGATTTGTCGAGGTTACCTTCATCGGCGGAAGCGGCAAGTTGCTCAAATAAGGAAAGTCAGGTAGCCAGTGGCCATGCAATTCACATCGCACTACGAGATCTGCGCGGGGCGCGAAATCCACTACACGGAGTGGGGCGCGGGCAATCGCCAGGCCGTGATGGCCTGGCATGGCCTCGCGCGCACGGGCCGCGACATGGATGAACTGGCGGAGCACCTGGCACCGCGCTACCGCGTCATCTGCCCCGATGCGCCTGGCCGCGGCTTCAGCCAGTGGAGCACCGACCCGCGCAACGAATACCAGCTGTCCTTCTATGCGCGGGTGGCGGCGGAGCTGCTGGACAGGCTGGGCATTGAAGAAGTCCACTGGGTGGGCACCTCCATGGGAGGCGCCATCGGAACCGTGTGTGCGTCAGGGCTGTTCGAGCCGCGCATGAAGCAGCGCATCAAAAGCCTCGTGCTCAATGACAACGCGCCCCGGCTTGCCGCCCCGGCCGTCGAGCGTATTAAAGCCTATGCCGGCAACCCGCCGGCGTTCGCCAGCATGTCGGAGATCGAGGCCTTCTTCCGCGAGGTGTACAAGCCCTATGGCTGGCTCAGCGATACCCAGTGGCGCCGGATGGCAGAGACATCGGCCCGCCGCCTGCCCGACGGGCGCGTGACACCGCACTACGACCCGGCCATGGTGCAGCAGTTCATCCACCACCCGGACGACTACCTGATCTGGGACCACTACGACGCCATCGAGATTCCCGTGCTGTGCCTGCGCGGCGCCAAGTCCGACCTGGTGCTTCCCGACGCCGTTGAAGAAATGATGCGCCGCGGCCCGGGGCTGGCGGGCAAGACGCGCGTGGTGGAGATACCCGGCTGCGGGCATGCGCCCGCATTGAATGTGCCGGAGCAGCTGGAGCTAGTGGCCGGGTTTATTGACGCTGCAGCCGGTCAGTCCTTCGCCCCCAGCGCCAATGCCGCCGCCCGCGAGTTCTCAAGCGCCTGAACATCCGGCGCCTGCAGGGGCCACCCCTGCATGTGGTTCTGCGCGACTGCGCTCAAGGCTGTGATCCAGTCCGGGCTGTCGTTCAGGCAGGGGATGTAGTGAAACTCCTTGCCGCCTGCCGCGAGGAACGCGTCGCGGGCTTCCTGGGCGATTTCTTCCAGGGTTTCAAGGCAGTCGCCGGTGAAGCCGGGGCAGATCACGTCGACCCGATTTGTGCCCGCCGCCGCCAGTGCCTTGAGCGTCGGCTCGGTGTAGGGCTCCAGCCATTTAGCCTTGCCAAAGCGCGACTGGAAGGTGACCTTGTACTGCTCTTTCTGCAGGCCCAGCCGCTCTGCCAGCAGCCGTGCGGTCTTGTGGCATTCGCAGTGATAGGCGTCGCCCAGGTGCAGCGTGCGCTCGGGCACGCCGTGGAAGCTCATGACGAACTGGTCGGGCCGGCCGTTGGTTTGCCAGTAAGCGCGCACCTGTTTGACGAGTGCGTTGATGTAGCCCGCGTCGTCGTGGTAGCGGTTGACAAAGCGCAGCTCCGGGATGCTGCGCGTGCTGGCTGCCCAGGTGTAGACGGCGTCGAACACGCTGGCGGTGGTGGTGGCCGAATACTGCGGGTAGGCCGGCAGGATGAGCACGCGCGTGACGCCCTCGGCCTTCAGCGCGTCCAGCTGCGAGGCAATGGACGGGTTGCCGTAGCGCATGGCGTAGCGCACCGACACGTTGTGGCCGGCTTCGCCCATCCAGCCGCGCAGCAGCGTGGCCTGCTTTTCTGTCCAGAGCTTGAGCGGCGAGCCTTCGGGCGTCCAGATGGTGGCGTACTTGGCTGCTGATTTGGCGGGACGTGTGCGCAGGATGATGCCGTGCAGGATGGGCAGCCAGAACCAGCGCGGGATTTCCACCACGCGCGGGTCGCCCAGGAACTCGGCCAGGTAGCGGCGCACGGCGGGTGCCGTGGGCTCGTCAGGGGTGCCGAGGTTGCACAGGAGGACGGCAGTTTTGGGCATCTGGCCGTGCTTGAAGGGGGGTTCTTGATTGAAGGGAGAGGGCAGTGCCATGAGGTATTCTCACAGACCTATGCTGGACATTACAAAAATTAAAGCAATCACGTTGGATCTGGACGATACGCTGTGGCCCATCTGGCCCACCATAGAGCGTGCCGAGAACGCATTGCACGACTGGCTGACCCGTCATGCGCCGATGACGGCGGCGTTGTATTCCAGCCCCGTGGCGCTGCGCGAGATACGGGATTATGTGGCGTCCAACCGGCCCGAACTGCGGCACGACCTGAGCGCCGTGCGCCGCGAGTCCATCCGTCTTGCCATGTACCGTGCCGGCGACAACCCGCTGATGGCGGACCGGGCCTTCGAGATCTTCTTTGCCGAACGCCAGCGCGTGGATCTGTTTGATGATTCGTTGTCAGCGCTGGATTTTCTTTCAGCGCGCTTTCCGCTGGCGAGCCTGTCAAATGGCAATGCCGATGTCGAGCGCGTTGGCCTGGGCAAGTATTTCCGGGCAGCCGTCACGGCGCGCGACTTTGGCGTCGGCAAGCCGGACCCGCGCATTTTTCATGCGGTGGCAGGCGCGCTGGAGGTGATGCCTGAGTTCATCCTGCATGTGGGTGACGATGCGACGCTTGACGTGCTGGGCGCTGTCAATGCCGGCATGCAGGCCGCCTGGGTCAACCGGGCCGACCACCTGTGGCCCCATGAAACCACGCCTCACGTGGCACTGGGTAACCTGACCGAGCTTTGCGAGCTGTTCAGGTAGCCTCGAAGGCGTCGTCTTGGTCCCGGCCCAGCAGGGCTACCGCCTCCAGCGCCGAGCGCACAGCCCCTTCCAGCGTGGCGGGGTAGGGTCCTTCAACATAGTCGCCACAGGCCAGCAGGCCGGGCGCAATGCGGATGCCGGGGCGTTGCAGGCCGGGTGTGCAGGCGAAGGTTGCGCGCTTTTCCACCACGGTCTGCAAGGGTTCCAGGTCTTGCAGACCCAGCCGCCGGCCCTGTGCCATGACCTGCTCCTGGAGGGTCTCCCTATCGCCGGTGCTGGCACTGACGACAAAGGCCAGCAGGCCGGTCGGCCCGCCGAGCTGACCCCTGTCAAACAGGAACTGCGCAGGCTCTGCGGGGTTGGCGCGCAGGCTGAGCATGGGCTCGGCAAGCCGGGCCTTGCTGGTCGCATAGACGGTGGTGATGGCTTCAAACTCCAGCGCCTGCGCGCGGTGAAGCCAGGCGCTGGCGTTGATGCCCGTGCGCGTGTCGGCGGTGGCGCCAGCACCTGCTCCAAGCTGTTCCACGAGCCGCGCCGCCTCCCATGGCGGGCACGCGATGATGACCGAGTCAAAGGGCTCGTCATCCACCAGCCAGCCCTGGCTGTGTCGGTCTATCGCCTGGACCCGGTGCCCCGTGTGGACCCGCCCTCCATGCGCCTGCACCCAGGCTGCCGCAGCCTGCGGAAACAGGGCGCTCAGGTCGGTTCGGGGCAGCAGCAGGTTGGAGCCGCGACTCACCGCAAACAGCGAGTCGCGCAGCACACGCAGGAAAATCTGGCCGCTGGCTTTTGCGGCCGGCATGTTGAGCGCCGACACACACAGCGGCTCGATGAGCTCGGCCATGACGCGCTGCTTAAGGGCACCGCACAGGCTCGCGACCGTGGCCGCTGAAGGGCACTCAAAGCCCCGCCACTGCCAGCCGGCCGCCGTGCGCATCAGCGAAACCTTGTCCTGCCAGCTCCAGCCGCGCGCGCCGAGGATTCCGGCCAGGGCGTCCAGCGGTGTTGGCAGGCGCGGCAGGCGGATGCCACTGCCATCGGGAAAAACGAGTGCCAGCGGCAGTCGCAGCACGGCGCTGTCAACGTCAACGCCCACGCGTTCCATGAGAGCCAATGACTCGCTGTAGGCGCCAATCATGATGTGCTGGCCGTTGTCCAGCATGACCGGCTCGCCATTGGGCAGGCTTGTGCGCATGGCGCGGGCCCGGCCCCCCAGCGTGCGGGCGATCTCGAACACCTGCACCCGGTGCCCGGCACGCACGGCCTCAACTGCCGCTGACATGCCTGCCCAGCCGCCGCCGATGACGGCCACCGTCATGGCCATGGCGCAGCTGTAGTGGGCATGGCGTGACTACTGGACACGGCCCAGCGCCTGGACTTTCCAGGCCAGCCAGAACTTGCGCAATGGCGTGAGGCTGATGCGCTGGTGCAGCACCTGGAAGCTGTCACGCTCGATTTCGCGCAGGAGGGTGCGGTAGATGGCCGCCATCATGAGCCCGGCTTTCTGCGTACGCCGGTCGGCGGCGGGCAGCAACGCAAAGGCCTCGTCATAGAGCGCGTGGGCGCGGTCGGCCTGGAATTTCATCAATGCAGTGAAGCGCGCCGAATACACTCGGTTGAGGATTTCATGGGCTTTGACATCGAACTGCTGCAGCTCGCTGATGGGCAGGTAGATCCGGCCGCGGAGGGCGTCTTCACCGACGTCCCGGATGATGTTGGTCAGCTGGAACGCCAGGCCCAGTTTATGGGCGTAGGCCGTGGTCTGCGCCTCGGTCTGGCCGAAGATGCGGGCCGCCACCTCGCCCACAATGCCGGCCACCAGGTGGCAGTAGCGTTGAAGGTTGGGAAGGTCCAGGTAGCGCGTCTGTTCAAGGTCCATCACGCAGCCGTCTATGACCGCTTGCAGGTGCCGCTCTTCAATGCCATAGGTGCCGGCCAGCGGCAACAGTGCCTTTGTGACCGGGTGACTGGGCTTGCCGGCAAATGCGCTGGCCACTTCGGTCTGCCACCAGGCGAGCTTGGTCCGCGCCACGCCC
>CAZFKW010000234.1:0-6605 GCA_964519795.1 uncultured Ramlibacter sp.
CGGTACAGCTCCCAGTTGCTGGTGAAGATGCCGCCGTCCTTGTTGCTGTCCGAGTAGCCGAGCATGATGTCCTGTTCAGCGCCAGAGCGTTTGACCAGTTGGGCAATGCCGGGCAGTTGATAGAACTCGCGCATGATGGGCGCGGCATTGCGAAGGTCTTCAATCGTCTCGAACAGTGGCACGACGATGAGGTCGTTCACAGCGCCTGCATCAAGCGTCGAGCGCATCAGCCCCACTTCTTTCTGCAGCAGCAGCACCTCCAGCAGGTCACTGACGGTCTCGGTATGGCTGATGATGTAGTGGCGGATGGCCTGCGCGCCATAGCGCTGGCGCATGACCCTGGCCTTCTCGAAGATGGCGATCTCGCCCTGGGCATGCGCCGAATAGTCCCTGCCGATGACCCGCAGCGGCCGCGCGTCGTTCAGCAGCCCCATCAGCAGCTTGCGCTTGGCGTGTTCGTCAAGGCTTGAGTACTTTGGCTCGATGCGTGCCACGGCCAGAAGCTCTGCGACCACCTCTTCATGCTTGTCCGAACTCTGGCGCAAGTCGACGGTGGCCAGGTGAAAGCCGAACACTTCCACTGCCCGGATCAGCGGGCGCAGGCGTTGTGCGACCAGGGCTGCGCCATGGTGTGCAAGCAGCGAAGCGCGGATGGTGCGCAGGTCAGCCAGGAAGTCTTCCGCCAGCAGGTAGGGATTCTGGGGCGCGACGGCATGGCGTGCAGCGTCGCCGCCGGTCAGGTCCTTGAGTGTGGCGGCCAGCCGGGCGTAGATGCCGGTCAGCGCGCGGCGGTAGGGCTCGTCAAGCCGGTGCTCACTGGTGTCCGGTGAGCGTTCTGCCAGGGTCTGCATCTCTGGCAGAACACCGACCAGGCGCGCAGACAGCGAAAGTTCGCCGCCCAGGTAGTGCACCTCGGTGAGGTAAAAGCGCAGTGCCACTTCGGCCTGCCGGCGCAGGGCGTATTCAAGCGTCTGGGCGGACACGTTGGGGTTGCCGTCGCGGTCGCCGCCGATCCACTGGCCCATTCGCAGGAAGCTGTGCACAGGGTGCTGGCCCAGGTGCTCCTCCAGCTCGGCATAGAGCTTGGGAATCTCACGCAGGAAGGTGGCCTCGTAGTAGCTCAGCGCGTTCTCGATCTCATCAGCCACGGTCAGCCTGGAAAAGCGCAGCAGCCGCGTCTGCCACAGCTGCATCACACGGGCACGGATGTGCGACTCGTTGGCGGCGAGTTCGCGCGGCGTCAGCCTGTCGCCGCGGGCGCCCTCAACCGAGCGTGTCTTGATTTCGTCGCGCTGTGTCAGCAGCAGCGCGATGTCGCGCTCCGCATCCAGAATGCTTTTGCGTTGCACTTCTGTCGGGTGCGCCGTCAGTACGGGCGAGACGAAGCTGCCTGCAAGCATCTGCGAAATGGCCTTGGGCGTGATGCCGGCCCAGCGCAGCCGCGACAGCGCGACCTCGATGCTGCCTTCCTGCGTGTCGCCGGCGCGTTCGTGGATGGCCCGGCGGCGGATATGGTGGCGGTCTTCAGCCAGGTTGGCCAGGTGGCTGAAGTAGGTGAAGGCGCGGATGACACTGACGGTCTGGTCGCCGCTGAGCGACTTGAGCAGCTTCTTGAGCGCCTTGTCGGCCTCTTCGTCGGCGTCGCGGCGGAATGCCACGGACAGCTTGCGGATTTGTTCGACGAGTTCATAGGCGTGCAGGCCCTCCTGCTCGCGGATCACGTCGCCGAGGATGCGGCCCAGCAGGCGGATGTCCTCCACCAGGGGGCGTTCATTGTCTTTTGCACGCCGTGCGGGCGCGACCTCACGCCGCGCGGGCGTTTCCCGGCGCCCTTCGGGCGTTTCTTTCTGGGCCGTTTTCATTGGGGAAAATCCTCTGTTGTTGCCTCAATCCCGGTCAACCCGACATGCTAGCATCAGCGGGCGCTGTCGCATTGCAAACGAGTTCCGAGCACGCATGCATTCCCCCTTGTCCATCGTCATCGCCACGCGCGAAAGCCGGCTTGCCATGTGGCAGGCTGAGCATGTGAAATCCCGGCTGGAGCAACTTGGCCACACGGTCTCGCTGCTGGGCATGACAACCCGTGGCGACCAGATCCTGGACCGGTCACTGTCCAAGGTGGGCGGCAAGGGCCTTTTCGTGAAGGAACTGGAGCTTGCCCTGGAAGAGGGCCATGCCGACATTGCGGTGCACTCGCTCAAGGACGTGCCCATGGATTTGCCCGAAGGCTTTGCGCTTGCCTGTGTGATGGAGAGGGAAGACCCGCGCGACGCACTGGTGTCGGGCCAGTACGCCACGCTGGCTGACCTGCCGCACGGCGCGGTGCTGGGTACCTCCAGCTTGCGCCGCACGGTGTTGGTGCGCGCACTGCGGCCGGACCTGAAGATCGAGCCGCTGCGCGGCAACCTGGATACCCGGCTGCGCAAGCTTGACGACGGGCGGTACGCGGCGATCGTGCTGGCAGCTGCGGGCCTGAAGCGCCTGGGGCTGGAGTCGCGCATCCGCCAGGTTTTCGAGCCCGAACAGATGTTGCCTGCCGCAGGGCAGGGCGCCTTGGGCATCGAGGTGCGCGCTGACCGCCAGGACCTGATCGACGCGCTGGCCCCCCTTGCGCACCAGACCACCTGGCTGGCCGTGGCGGCGGAGCGGGCAGTCAGCCGCGCCATGGGAGGCAGCTGCTCGATGCCGCTGGCCGCGCATGCGATTTTCTCAGGCGAGTACCTGCAACTGCGTGCTGCGTGGGGCGACCCTGAGGGAGACGCCACCCTTGTGACGGCGCGTTCGGCCGGTGCCGCAGCCGACCTGGCCCGGGCAGCAGAGCTTGGCGAGGAAGTTGCACGGCGCCTGCGGGCTGGCGGCGCGCGCTAGCGCTGCAGCAACGCGATGCGTGTGATCATTACCCGGCCAGAGCGCGAAGCGGGCAAATGGGTCGAAGACCTGGCCCGGCGTGGGATGGATGCCAGCGCAATGCCCCTGATCAATATCCGGCCGGCGGCCAGGCAGGACGCAGTGCATGAGGCATGGCAGCAGCTGGGATCCTTCAGGGCGGTCATGTTCGTGAGCGGCAACGCAGCCGCGCATTTTTTTGCTGCACGGCCCACCGGCGCCAGCTGGCCCGCGGGTGTTGTCCCCCGCGCCTGGGTGCCAGGACCCGGCACTGCGGCAGCACTGGTTGAGGCGGGAGTCTCGCCTGCGTCGATCGACATGCCAGGTGCCGACGCCGTCCAGTTTGACTCTGAAGCGCTCTGGCAAATCGTCCAGCACCAGTGCGCCGCAGGCATGCGCGTGCTGATCGTGCGAGGTGCTGACGCCTCCGGGCAGAGTGCAGGGCGCGACTGGCTGGGCAGCCGCCTGGCGGAGGCCGGCTGCGCTGTCACATTTGTGGTCGCCTACGAGCGGCACCGGCCGGTCCTTGATGCTGCGGCCCGGGCGCTTGCAGAAGATGGCGCAGAGGGAAGGGCTGTGTGGCTGTTCAGCAGTTCCCAAGCCATTGCCAACCTTGTGGACATATTGCCCGATCATCGCTGGGGCCATGCCCGTGCGGTGGTCACGCATCCACGCATTGCGCAGGCTGCCCGTGATGCGGGTTTCGCTGTTGTATGCGAGTCACGGCCTTCGCTGGACGCCGTGGTCGCGTCGATAGAATCGATGCAATGAGTTCCGAAACCGACCCCAGGATTCCTGCCGAACCGGCCCCGGCAGTCCCGGTCGCGGTGCTCGACACGCCGTCAGCCGGGGCGGCGCAGGGAACAGCGACGGTGGTCACGATGCCGCGCGGCATGCTGCTCCTGCTGATTGCCGTCGTGATTGGCAGCCTGGTGGCAAGCGGGCTTCTCTGGCAGAAGCTCTCATCGATCCAGCGGGAACTGGCCCGCCAGAGTGCCGATGCCGGGACTGTCGCCATCGAGGCCAGGGCGCTGGCCAAACAGGCCCAGGAGCGCGCGCTCGAGACTGCGGCGCGCCAGGCTGTGACCGAGTCGCGCCTGAGTGAGGTGGCGCTGCAGCGCAGCCAGCTTGAAGAGCTCATGCAGAGCCTGTCGCGCTCCAGAGATGAAAACCTCGTGGTGGACATTGAGTCTGCCGTTCGACTGGCCCAGCAGCAGGCTCAATTGACAGGCAGTGTCGAGCCCCTGCTGGCTGCCCTCAAATCCGCAGACCAGCGCGTGAGCCGTGCCGCCCAGCCGCGCCTGGCATCCGTGCAGCGGGCCATGGCACGCGATATGGAACGCATCAAGGCAGCCAGCGTGACAGATATCCCCGGCCTGCTGGTCAAGCTTGACGACCTGATGCGGCAGGTGGATGACCTTCCAGTGGCCAACGCAGTGGTTCCTGCAAGCGCCATCTCAACGTCGCAACAAGGCCCCGCAGGGGCGCCTGCAGCCTGGTGGGACCGTGCCTTGCAGGTCGTGCTCACGGAGGTGCGCGGCCTGGTTCGCGTGAGCCGCATTGCCCAGCCGGAGGCCGTGTTGCTGACCCCCGAGCAGACCTTTTTCCTTCGCGAGAACCTCAAGCTCAAGCTGCTCAATGCCAGGCTCGGCCTGCTGGCCCGTCAGGTGGATGGCGCCCGTGCGGACCTGTCTGCGGCGTCGCTGGCCCTTGGCAAATACTTTGACCCTTCGGCGCGCAGGACGCAGGCTGCCGCCGGGCTTCTGCAGCAGGTGCAGTCGCAGATGAAGGCGGTGGAAATGCCACGCGTTGACGAAACGCTGGCGGCGCTCGCCACCGCTGCGGCGGGAAGGTGAGCTGGTGAAAGCCGCCCTCTGGCTTTGTTCGGCGTGGCTGTTGCGATTGCGCTGTTCGTCGGGAACAACCAGGGCACGGTCACGGTGTACTGGCCGCCGTACCGGGTTGACCTGTCACTCAACCTGGTGCTGCTCACACTGTTTGGTACTTTCTCGGTTCTCTACCTGGCGTTGCGTGCGCTTGCAGCGCTCTTCGAGTTGCCGGGCCAGGCCCGGCGCTGGCGCGTCCAGCAGAGGGAGCGCGCCATGCACGCAGCCCTGCTTGACGCCTTGTCACACCTGCTCGCGGGCAGGTTCCTGCGGGCCCGCAAATCCGCGGAAGCGGCGCTGGTCCAGGAACGCTCGCTCAGCGCCGGCGGTGAAAAGCTGTCCAACGCCGCCCAGTTGCGTGCGCTCGCCCACCTGCTGGTAGCCGAGAGTGCCCAGTCGCTGCAGGACAAGACCGGCCGCGATGAACACCTGGCCCTGGCGCTGGAGCAGTCGGCGCAGCGCACCACGGCGTCCGGCCAGGAGACGCGGGATGGCGTGCAGATGCGTGCTGCGCGCTGGGCACTGGATGACCGCGACCCGCAGCTCGCACTGACATGGCTGTCCGAGATGACGCAGGGCGCAGCGCGCCGCACGCTGGCATTGCGCATCAGGCTCAAGGCGGCGCGGCAGACGCGGCGCACGCTGGAAGCGCTTGAAACAGCTCGGTTGCTCGCCAAACACCGCGCATTCTCCGCAGGCGCAGCGCAGAGCATCGTGCGCGGCTTGGCAATGGAGCTGATCAACAGCGCCCATGACACGGCGCAGTTGCAGAAGACCTGGGGCGCACTTGACGCGGCCGAACGTGCGATGCCCGAATTGAGCATTCATGCAGCCTGTCGCATGATGGCCTTGGGCGGCGATGCCTCACTGGCCCGGGCCTGGCTGCTTCCTGTCTGGGAGCAGATGGTCACGCGGCCCGACAGCATGGGTGACCAGCTCCGGGTCAAGCTCGTCGAGGCGCTTGAATCGGGGCTGGCATCAGTCGATGGCGCCTGGCTGGCCCGGTTTGAATCAGCGCAGCTGCGCAATCCGCGAGATGCCAACCTTCAGTACCTCGCCGGCATGGCCTGCATGAACCGCCAGCTCTGGGGCAAGGCCCAGCAGTTGCTCAGCCAGGCCGCCATGGGCCTGCAGGATGTCACGCTCACGCGCAATGCATGGAATGCGCTGGCGCTGTTGGCCGAACAGCGGGATGACCTTGAGACAGCGTCTGCCGCCTGGAAGCGCGCGGCGCAGATCTGACATCCGTAACAGCCGGCGGGTCCGGAAAAAAAGGGGAAGAGCCTTTCGGCCCTTCCCCTTTTTGACTGGCGCACGCCGTGAGGTCAGGTGTTCTGCGGCTGCTCGAACGGCAGCGTCATCTCACGCAGGTCGCGCCTGGTCTCGACCTGGACCAGCGGGCCCTCATCGGCAACCACGACCGGCGGCCGCTCGCGCGGCACATGAACCGGCTTGGGCTCGGCAGCCATGGCCGCCTGCGCGGCAGCAATCTTTTCAGCGTCCGAGTTCACCCACTGCAGGCCCGACGCCTCGGCTACCCGCACCAGGTCGCCTATTGGCAATTCGAAAGGGGTGACCTTGGGCAGTGCGCGTGCAGGAGGCGCGACAGCGGCAACGACGGGCGCCGCATCAACCGGAGCCCGAACTGCAACCTGTGCAGCCACAGGGACGGGTTGCGGTGCCTGGACGTGGGCCTGAACTGGTGCCTGGTTCGCAGCTTCGTCCGCAACCTCGTCCAGCGGCGCGGCTGCGGCAAAGTTCGTTGCGGCTGGCGCCGGTGCAGCAGGTCCGGCATCTGGCGCAGCGCTTTGCACGGCAGGTGTGGCGGGCTGG
>CAZFKW010000235.1:0-3527 GCA_964519795.1 uncultured Ramlibacter sp.
TGGCGTGGCGCTGGCTCCAGCACTCGCCGATGTTCGGGCAGGCCGCTTCCTCGCACACCGTGACCAGCTTGTTGTCGCGCATCAGGGCGCGGGTCTCGAAATAGACCGGGTGGGTCGGCGCCTTCACGCGGATCCAGGAAGGCTTGCGCGCCATCGGCTGGTCGGGCCGGTGGGCCTTTTCCGGGTGGCGGTCGGCGCCGGTGCGGATGGCGCGGTGGTCGATCTCGATGCGGGTCGACATGCGCAGCTACATGTGGATCACCCGCCCGTACGCATCAAGCACGCTTTCGTGCATCATCTCGGACAGGGTGGGATGGGGGAAGACCGTGTGCATCAGCTCGGCCTCGGTCAGTTCGGCCGTCCGCGCGATGGTGTAGCCCTGGATCATCTCCGTCACCTCGGCTCCAACCATGTGGGCGCCCAGCAACTCGCCCGTCTTGGCATCGAACACGGTCTTCACCAGGCCCTCGGCTTCGCCCATGGCGATCGCCTTGCCGTTGCCGATGAAGGGAAACTTGCCCACCTTCACCTCGTGGCCCTTGGCCTTGGCGGCGGCTTCGGTCAGGCCCACCGATGCCACCTGCGGCCGGCACCTGGGCGGGGTCTATGGAACACCAGCCATCCGCCGCTTGCACAACGGCAACTGGGCGGTGCTGTTTGGAAATGGTTCGAACAGCGAGAGCGGCACGGCGGGGCTTTTCATCATGATTGTCGATTCTGCGACGGGTGCCCGGACATTCCGGTTCATTGACACTGGTGCGGCCGGCATCGGCGGAACAAGGAACGGCATGATTTCCGTGTCGCCGGCCGATCTCGATGGTGATCACATCACCGACTATGTGTATGCGGGAGATTTGGCGGGCCGTGTCTGGCGCTTTGACCTGACGAGCGCGGATGCTTCGAAATGGAATGTCTTGAAGACGCCCCTGTTCACTGCACCGTCCAATCAGCCAATCACGGCGAAGATCGCTATCGCGTCAATTCCAGCGATTGCCCCAGGGGAAAAGCCGCGGGTGATGTTCGCCTTTGGAACTGGCCGGCAGCTGCCGCAGACCATGGCCAGCGACACGACGTATGCAAGCGGCGCGCATTCGCTCTACGGTGTCTGGGACTGGAACATGGGCGACTGGAACGCCCAAGTCAGCAAGGGCGCCCAGTTTCAGAGCGGGCCGGCACCATCGGGGGGCAGCGTTGGCGTCGATGATCTACAAGCCCAGACCATTACCGGGCTTGCAGGGGGGGCTGCGTCAGAGGTTCCCTACCGTAGTGTGAGCAGGGAGATTCTCTGCTGGCAAGGAACGTCCGCATGTGGCACCGGCAACAACAAGTACGGCTGGAAGGTGGCGTTGCCGGATTCGGGTGAGCAAGTGATCTACAGCCCCACCACAGCTTACGGCATGTTCCTGGTCAACACGACGATACCGGGCGCAGGAACCTTTGCCACTTGTGATGCGAAGCCGACAGCCGGTTACACCATGGCGGTGACCATGAGCGGTGGCGCTGCGCCAGAGAACTCTTTTTTTGCAGACCCGACCGGGGGATTTACTTTCAACGGATATGGAGGTGCCATTGTCAGCGGGATAGGCCTTGGAGGTACTGGCACGCCATCCCTGGTGACGGCGGGCAGCGGTACGAACAAGGGCCGCTACATTGTGCAGCAGACGTCCGAGGGGAAGGGGGCGGTCACCAAAGTCAATCCTGGTGCCGCAGGTCGCGGCGGGCGCATCAACTGGCTCAAACTGCGATGAACCAAACAATGTTTCCCCTTTCCTTCTCAGCCGTCCTTGCTGGCCGCCGCGCCCGGGGATTCACGCTGATCGAAATGATGATTGTCGTGGCGATCATCGGCATCCTGGGAGCGATTGCATACCCTACCTACCTTGAGCATGTGCGTAAATCGAGGCGGGTGGACGCCAAGACCGCCTTGCTGGATCTTGCGTCCCGGCAGGAGCGCTATTTCAGCATCAGAAATGTCTATGCGACTACTCCGGACATGCTCGGTTACTCGGAGTCTGCGTTTCCGAGCAAGGTATTTTCGGGCAAGGACGCTCACTATCAGCTGAGCGTTACGGCCAGTAGTCCGTTCACGACCTACTCCGCGAGCGCCACACCCATAGGCGCGCAAACCAGGGACAAGTGCCATACGTATACCATCACGTCCCTCGGTGTTCAGGGAAACAGCGGCGTAGATCCAGTACCGGAGGACTGCTGGTGATGTGGAATATTGTGTCCGCCATGTGCGCAACCCGATAAGGTTTTCCGATGCACGGGTGGGCCATCCGCCCGTACCTGTAGCGCGAACCGATCGATAATCTGCGCATGAACTTCAACTTTTCCAACCCTTATACCTCCACCCGCATCCCTGTTTTCGCGCGGAACGTCTGCTCGACTTCCCATCCTCTGGGCGCGCAAGCCGGCCTGCGCATGATGCTCAAGGGCGGAAACGCAGTCGACGCAGCCATCGCTGCCGCGGCGACGATGACCATTGTGGAGCCGGTCAGCAATGGACTGGGCAGTGATGCTTTCTGCATTCTGTGGGACGGCAAGGAACTGCATGGCCTCAACGCTTCCGGCCGCGCGCCCCAGGCCTGGACACCGGAGTACTTCACCCGCAAGTACGGCAGCGGCGAGAAGACCCCTCCGCGGCGCGGCCTGGACGCCGTGACGGTGCCGGGTGCCGTGGCGTCCTGGGTGGCCTTGAGCGAGCGTTTCGGCAAGCTCCCGTTTGCCGACCTGATGGAGCCGGCCATCGAGATTGCGGAACGCGGCTACCTGCTGCCGACCGTGGTGCAGCAGAAGTGGGCTGCGGCGGCCGGCGAACTGTCGGGCCTGCCCGGTTTTGCGCAGCATTTCCTGCCCTGGGGGCGCGCGCCTGGGGTGGGCGAGCTGTTCAGGTTTGCGGCGGCGGCGCGTGGCCTGCGTGCCATTGCCGAAAGCAAAGGTGCATCGTTCTACGAAGGCGAGATTGCCCAGGCGCTGGAGCGGTTTTCCAGCGCCAATGGCGCAAGCCTGAAGGCCTCCGACCTCGCGGCGTACAAGCCGGAGTGGGTCACACCCATCGGCAGGAGCTACCGCGGATACACCCTGCACGAGATTCCGCCCAACGGGCAAGGCATCTCGGCGCTGATGGCGCTGGGCATCCTGGGCAACTTCGACCTGGCCGGCATGCCGGTGGACTCGATTGATTCCCAGCATATCCAGATCGAGGCAATGAAGCTCGCATTCGCCGACACCTACAGGTACGTGGCCGAACCCGCGTCCATGGAGGTGACGGCAGCCCAGATGCTCGATGACGGCTATCTCGCGTCAAGGGCCAAGCTGATCGACATGAAAAAGGCGCAGGACTTCGGCGCCGGCAACCCGGTCAAGGGCGGCACGATTTACCTCACGGCTGCGGATGAAAACGGCATGATGGTCAGCTTCATCCAGAGCAACTACCAGGGCTTTGGCTCCGGCTGCGTGGAGCCGGACTTCGGCATCAGCTTGCAGAACCGGGGCTTTGGCTTCAGCACCGACCTGCGTGGCGC
>CAZFKW010000235.1:3537-6594 GCA_964519795.1 uncultured Ramlibacter sp.
AGCCTGCAGAACCGTGGCCATGGCTTCAGCCTGGAAGCCGGCAGCCCCAACCTGGTGGCGCCTGGCAAGCGTCCGTTCCACACCATCATTCCGGCGTTCCTCACGAAGGATGGCCAGCCCGTCATGAGCTTCGGCGTGATGGGCGCCAACATGCAGCCGCAAGGCCACCTGCAGACGCTGGTGCGCATGCTGGACTATCAGCAAGGCCCGCAGGTTGCCTGCGACGCGCCGCGCTGGCGCTTCAACGAGGGGCTTGAGATCAACGTCGAGGCCGGCATGGACAGGTCTGTGGTCGAGGGGCTGTCAGCGCGAGGCCACCAGATGGAAGTCATCAACGACTCCTACCAGGACTTCGGCGCGGGCCAGTTCATCTGGCGCGCGGGCGGCCCGAATGTCGAAGGGTATGTTGCCGCCAGTGACGGCCGGCGCGACGGGCTGGCCGCAGGGTTCTGAGGGCGCCGGCCTGATGGCGGAGTCGAGCAGGCCTGGCGGGCCGGACTTCAGCGCCCGTCGAAATGCCTAGGGTATCTTTTTCCTCTGGGCAGGCCGGCGCACAGGCGCCGGTGCTGTTGCCGGAGCGGACTGTGCCGTGGGCGGGGCCGCTTGGCGCTGCGCCGCCGCCATGATCAGGTCAATGCGTTGTGTCACGGTGATCGATGGTTTGCCCGAGAGCGTATCCAGCCGGTTGCCCATGGCCTGCTCGATCTGGTCCAGCCGCAACTGCGCAGGAGGGTGTGTGCTGAGTGACAGTGCAAAGAGCGGGTTGTCCGGCGTGGCGGTTCTCAGCTGCTGCAAGACCGATACAAGGCCGTAGGGGTCGAAGCCTGCGCGCGCGGCCAGCGCCACGCCGCTGCGGTCGGCGTCAAACTCGTCTTCCTGGTCCAGCCCCCTGGAATAAAGATCCTTGCCCAGCGAGAGCAGTTGTGACGAGATGGCGCCACCCAGCTCGCTGTTGCCGGCAAGCCGGGCGCCAATCGCCTGGGTGAGCAGGCCCGCGCGTGCGCTCTTGCGCATGGCCTGGAGATGGTGCCTGCCAGTCACGTGCGTGATCTCGTGCGCGAGGATGCCGGCCAGCTCGGCTTCATCGGCCACGCGGTCAAGCAGGCCTTTGGTCACGAACACGTAGCCGCCGGGCGCGGCAAAGGCATTGAAACCCGGGTCGTCCAGAACCGCAAAGGTCCAGGGCAGGTCGGGCCGCGAAGAGTGCAGGCTGATCCAGCGGCCCAGCTGGTTGACGTAGCGCTGTGTCACCAGGTCGATATACAACGGCTTGCTGCCCAGCAGCACGGCGGCCAGCTGGCGGCCAATCTCGATCTCGCGCGGTTCGTCAATCTGGTCCACCGACTGCATCAGCAGCGCGATGAGTTCAGCGCCGCGATTGGCCTGGCTGCCCGCCGATGGCAAAGTGGCGGCGCCCAACATGTTGGCCAGCGCATTCGCGGGGGCGGGCTGAGGCTGCTGCTGTGGCTGCACCGGCGCAGGCGCGGACTGCTGGCCCTGCCTCATCAGGCCCTGGAACAGGTTGAGGACCTTTGCCGCATCCTGGTTTTGCGCCGCCGCGGGTGCAGTGCATGCCAGGAGGGCCGCGAGCGCCATGACTTGCAATGGCAATGCGCTGCGCGTCATGGCGTGTTCTCGTTGTTGATGCCCTGGCCGGAAGCAGCCGGCGCGCCTGGCCCCGGCGGTTCCGGCAACGCCTCCACGGTCTGGCTGGTCAGCGAAGCCTGTGCCGCGAACTGGCGGGCCTGGCCCGCGTCGATGCGCATGGCCTCGATGCGGCTGACGGCAGCGGGATTGGGCAGGGCGTTGGCAATGTCTTCTGCGCCCAGGCCGCGGATGCCGACCGTGGAGGTTGCCAGGTGCGTGGCCGGCGCCTGGCCGCTGCCCTTGTTGAAGAAGCTGGTGATGCCGCGCAACGCGCCGGTGGCGGCGTTGCCGCCCTGGCCGGGAGTGCCCGGTGCGGCAACATCGAACATGTGCAGCCACCCAACGGTTCCAGGCGCGGTCGTTGTGCCCACCTTGATCCAGGGGCCGTGCCGCTCGCCCAGGCGGACGACGGGAGTCTGCACTGCGAGTGCGCCCAGGCTGCGGGAGCCTTCACCCGGCGCCTCGCGCAACTCGGCGGGGCGCTTGACCTGTACCTGCTCCTGTGCCATCACGGCGCCTGGCGCCAGCGCGAGCGGCACGAGCAAAGCGGCCGGGGCGCAATGCTCCAGCAGACGCCGCAAGCCCTTCCCTGCACGTATCATGTTTCCCTTTCCAACTGAAACGGTGATTGTTATGGATTTGGGAATCGCAGGCAAATGGGCGCTGGTGTGCGGCGCAAGCAAGGGTCTGGGCCTTGGCTGCGCGCAGGCGCTGGTGCGTGAGGGCGTGAATGTGCTGATCGTCGCGCGTGGTGCGCCGGCGCTGGAATCTGCCGCTGCCATGCTCAGGGCCGACCCGGCACGGCCCACCGCCGCCGAGGTGCTTCATGTGGCGGCGGACATCACGACGGTGGAAGGCCGCGCTGCCGTGTTCGCCGTGCGCAAGGACTTTGACATCATCGTCACCAATGCCGGGGGCCCGCCGCCTGGCGACTTCCGCGGCTGGGACCGGGACGCCTGGATCAAGGCGGTGGATGCCAACATGCTTACGCCCATCGAGCTGATCAAGGCCAGCGTGGACGGCATGGCTGAGCGGGGCTTTGGCCGCATCGTCAACATCACCTCGAGTGCGGTAAAGGCGCCGATCGACATCCTGGGCCTGTCCAACGGTGCGCGCAGCGGTCTCACCGGCTTCGTGGCCGGCGTTGCGCGCACGAAGCTGGCGGCGTCCAACGTCACCATCAATAACCTGCTGCCCGGCGCGTTCGACACCGACCGGCTAAAGGCCACGATGGAAGGGGCATCGAAGAAAGCGGGTCAACCCATTGAAGCTGTCATGGATGCCCGCCGCAAGACCATTCCGGCCATGCGCTTCGGCACACCCGAGGAATTCGGCGCCGCGTGTGCGTTCCTGTGCAGCAAACATGCGGGTTACATCACGGGCCAGAATATCCTGACGGATGGCGGCGCA
>CAZFKW010000236.1:0-6589 GCA_964519795.1 uncultured Ramlibacter sp.
CAAAGCGGCGGACATGTCGGCTTCGTCCTCGCTCACCGTGAGCATGATGACGCGCGCCCCAGGCGCGGCCTCGCGCAGCGAGGCGATGGCGTCGATGCCCAGCACGCCAGGCAGGTGGTTGTCCAGCAGGATTACGTCGGGTTGCAGTTCCTGAGCCCGGCGGATGGCCTCGCCCGCATCAGCCGCGTCGCCCACAACCTGCAGTCCCGCAGCATCGTGCAGCAGTGATGTCAGTGCGCGGCGGAACAGGGTGTGGTCATCCACGACGAGGATGCGTATGGGTTCAGTCATGAGGCAGCCCTGTGCAGTTGGGCGGTGGGTTCAGATTCAGGTGCCGCTGCGGCGCCGGGTGATACTCTGTCCATTGAGATCTGCCTGGGAGGCAGCGCCAGGACGACAGAGCTGCCCTTGCCTGGCGTGGAGAAGATTTCCACGCCAGCGCCTATCTGGGCCGCGCGTTCCTGCATGATCTTCAGGCCCACATGGGTTTCGTCCAGCGCGCCGCCGGCATCAAAGCCGCAGCCGTTGTCGCGCACCTCAAAGCGCCAGGAGGGTTGGCACTGTACGTCGAGCCACACCTGGGTGGCCCCTGAATGCTTGCGCGCGTTGGACAGCGCTTCCTGCACCACATGCAAGACCTGGATCTGCATATCGGGTGCCAGCGGCAGGCCGTGGCCCTGCATGTGCAGCGAGGCCTTCATGCCGCTTTGGTGTTCGAATTTGCGCAGCGTGGTCTGCAGCGCCGGTTCGATGTTTTCGTCGCTTGCGCGGGTACGGAAATTCAGCAGCAGCTCGCGCACATCGGCATAGCACTCCTGCACCCCCAGGTCGATCTCGGCCAGCACGTCGCGCATGCGCTGCGGTGCGTTGCCGTCCATGGCACGGCGCATCAGCTGCACCTGGATCTTCAGCGAGGCCAGAGACTGCGCGATGGAGTCGTGCAGCTCCCGCGCCAGCATCTCCCGCTCCTGCAGGACGGCCGACTGTTTCTCCAGCGCATTGAGGCGCAGGTTCTCCATCGCGCCTGCCAGGTGAGCCGTAAGCGCCTCCAGCAGCGAACGCCCAGCCTCGCTTGGCTCGAACTCGGCGTGATAGAACAGGTCCACCTCGCCCATCAACCGGTCCTTCAGCCGGATGGGCTGCGAAATGAGCGTCTTGAAACCCGCAACCTCGCAATGGCGCAGCCGGCCGGCCGCCATGTTCCGGATGGGAATGACGCGCGCGCCGGGCGGTGCGTCAGGCACGCCGCAGTGGCACTCATGGGCATGAATGCAATGCTCTGCCTCTATCATGACAGCAGGCAGGCCATGGCTGGACAGCATCAGGTAGCGCTCATTGGCTTCGTCGGACCAGCGCAGCGCCACGCCGTCTGCATGGGCTGCGCGCGCCACACGCTCGGTGAAGCCGTGCGCCAGTTCTTCCAGGCTGCCAGCACGGACCACCAGTGTCGTCATGCTGTAGAGCGTCTCCAGCCGCTCGCGCTTGTCTTCAAGTTCCACGGTTTTCTCGGTCACCTTGGCTTCGAGGTTCTGGTACATCGACTGCAGGTGTACCGCCATACTGTTGAAGCCCAGAGCGAGCGTGCCGAATTCATCGCGTGTGACGCTTTCCACGCGCGCCGACAGGTCTCCTCCCTGCAGTCGCTCAATGGCGTTCTTGAGCTGGCTCACGGGCTGCAGCACAAACAGGTAGCCGGCGTACAGCAGTGCGGCTGAACCCAGTACGGCCAGGGCCATCATGGCGGCCTGCAGCAGGTGCAGCATGGCCGTCCAGCGCGAGAGATGAGTCTCTACCGCATTGACCAGCCCGTCGATGTGGGTGGCCAGCGCAGCGGTCTCGGTGTCCAGCGTGGTCATAGGTGGTGGTGGCAGCGCTGTCCAGCGCTGCTGGAACCGTGTCCAGTCAGCGGCCACGGCATCGAAACGCGGCCGGGTCTCGATGTCCCAGGGCATGAACAGGGGGCGAGTTGCGTCGCCATTGCGCAGCAGCGCGATGCTGGCGTCAAACTGGCGGGCCTGCAGCATGGCAGCGTCATGGTTGCCCGTGCTGACCGAGAGCGACAGCCGGAACGTCTGCATGCGCATGCGGCCCGCCTCGTTCAGCGCCGCTGCACCACCGTCAAGCTGCGAAGAAACCCACAGGGTCAGTGCGATGAGCATCAGCGCCAGCGCGATAAAAGGCGACGCCACCAAGGCAAGCTTGGTGCCCAGACCCCAATGCGCACGCGTGACCATGGACGCAAGTGTAGTCTTTCAAAGACGCTCGAGTGCAGGCAAAATCCCAATGTCGCCCGGAGGTGAGTACCCGTCCGTTCGGCAGGGCGCGTTTGCGCGCAGGTATCTGTATTGCACCGTATCAGGGCTGCATGTCCGCAACCGCACAGACACTGCGGCCATCGCCAGTCACCATGGGGTGCAGGGTCGAAAACTTCAACGAGAGGCCAATCCATGACGCGTACATCCAGACCGGTTTTCCTGAACCTGACGCAGATCCAGATGCCGGTAGGCGCGATAACGTCCATCGCGCACCGCGTCTCAGGCACTCTTCTTGCCGCAGGCGTACCTGTCGGTGTTTTCCTGCTCGATCGCTCGCTTCGGGACGAACAAGGGTTCGCCAGCGTCTCGGCCCTGCTCGGGGCAGGTGCTGCGAAAGTAGCATTGGTGCTCCTGGTCTGGGCGCTGTCACACCACGTGCTGGCGGGGGTGCGGCATTTGCTGGGCGATTTCCACGTCGGCTCGCCGCTGCGACTGGCGCGTCGCAGCGCCTGGTTCGTCAACCTGGCGGGCGTACTTGTGGCGCTGCTCGCTGCCGCAACCCTGCTATGAGGCCCGGATTCACCGGATTGGCAGCGTGGTGGGTGCAACGCGCCAGCGCCGTTTTCATGCTGTTTTCTGTCGCTTTCGTGATCACAGTCTTCCTGCTCCATCCGCGCCTGTCGTACCGGGAGTGGCGGTCGTGGGTCGGCAGCCCCGGCGTATCGATCGCCATCATGGCTTTCTTCGCGGCGCTTCTGTCGCACATGTGGGTCGGCCTTCGCGATGTGTTGCTCGATTACGCGAAGCCTGCTGCTTTGCGCCGCCTCCTTCTCGGCATCGTGGCGGTGAGTCTGTTCGCCATTGCAATCTGGGTGTTGCTGATCCTTGTGCGACTGCATACCTGACCTGGCGTGCACGCGTCCAGATACCAACCAGAGGCTGTCATGAAGCTGTCCATTTCGCGCTACAACCCCGAACACGACGAGTCACCCTATCTGCAGGACTACGAGATTGAACTCATCGCGAGCGATCACATGCTGCTCGATGTGCTGCTGCGCCTGAAGCGGCAGGACGACACGCTGTCGTTTCGGCGCTCCTGCCGTGAAGGCGTTTGCGGCTCAGACGCGATGAACATCAATGGCCGCAACGGCCTGGCCTGCATCACGCGTACGAGCGGGCTGCGCGAGCCTGTGGTCATCCGCCCGCTGCCGGGTTTCCCGATCATTCGAGATCTGTTTGTCGACATGTCGCAGTTCTTCAAGCAGTATGAATCGATCACCCCCTATCTCGTGAATGACGAACCGCCACCGGAGAAGGAACGGCTGCAGTCACCGGCTGAGCGCGAGCGGCTCAACGGCGCCTATGAGTGCATCCTGTGCGCCTGCTGCAGCAGCCAGTGTCCGTCTTACTGGTGGAACCCGGACAAGTTCGTTGGACCTGCCGGCCTCATACAGGCATACCGGTTCATCTTCGACAGCCGCGACCGCGCCACCGAGCAGCGGCTCGACGATCTCGGCCGCGATCCTTACCGGCTGTTTCGCTGCCGCACGATCATGAACTGCGCGGAGGTGTGCCCGAAAGGCCTGGAGCCGGTTCGTGCCATTGAAGCAATCCGGCTGAAGATCGCTCAGGTTCCCCTGAACTCCGGCGGGCTCGAAACGCACCCGCCCATATCTCCGAAGTAGCCATGTCCGCAGTGTCAGCCAGAACAGATTGGCGACCGGTTGTGCCCACGGGAGACCCTGCTGCCGAACGCTTCGCGCAGATCAGGGAGCACTACTGGCGCGGTGGTCCTGGCGACGGCCTGCTCAATCGGGCGCTTCGGCTGACCCGCTTTTCCTCGCGAGTACACGTGTCTTGAAGTGCCCAGCCCGATCCACGAGACTGATCATCTCCGCGGCCGCGTGAATGGTCAGGCGGTGAGGGGTGAAGCCAGGTCTGGGGGAGATGTAGGTGGCCATGTCACGAACGAGATCAAGCTGGCGGTCAGACGCATCCGTCAGAAGTGCAACCAACAGGTTTTCCAGTGCAATCACGCGAATCTGCAGTTGAACCAGTTCGGCATTTGTCAATGGCGGGACATCTGCTTGCGCCTGGGCGTCAGTGGATGCGAGGCCCATGTGGTCGCTGGCCGCGCCGCCTTCGTTCTCCCATCTGGAGATTGCTATTGTCCGCAGGTCAGCGCGTTCTGAGGCTTGCAGCTTGCTGTCGGGCATGGAGATCCTTCATGGGTTTAAACGATCAGTCAAAGGCGCCATCTCGTCTAGCCGCAGGTGCCCATGTGACCGCACTGCGTGCAGTAGTCGCAGCCGTCCTTGCGGATCATGGCGTGTGCGCCGCATTCGGGGCATTTGCGCCCGGCCATCACGGGCGGGTTCGCCATCAGCGGAGTCGCCACAGGCTGGGCTTCGGGCTCCGGCTGTGGCTCCGGGGCATTGACACGGCTCCCTGAGTGCCGCGCAATCAGGTTCTGCAGTGCAAAGGCAAGCGCCGCCACTTCCGAGTCATGCCACTGCGGGATGCGCGTGCCGTCGGCCTTGGTGTAGGTGCCCAGGCGTACCGGGCCGCGGTCCCAGGCGACCTTGCGCATGTCGGACAGCGCGCGCTCCAGGAAGCCGCCGCGTGCGGCCAGCGAGAGCATGCGCATGCTGGAGGTGATCCACTGCTGCGACTCGCCGCTCTGGCCTACCGGCATGAAGAACTCGATGGCGCGCTCGACCATGCCATTGCCATCGGCCGCCGGCACGGGAAGGAACGAGACAATGAGGTAGAGCGTCTTGTGGCCCTCATTCGTCCAGTACTCCACCTTCTCGGCCACGGCGGGCAGCGCGCCCTTGGGGCGGCTTTCAATGACCGTGCGCATGGGGTCAACCACGACGGCCGGCGCGGCGCCGGGAGCGCCTGCGCCAGCGGCTGCAGCGCCTGTGTCCAGCACAGACCCGAGGATGTCGTTGGGCCTGTAGGTTGCCAGCCCCTTGAGCCGTGCCTGCCAGGCCTGCTGGTACAGGCCCTTGAAGTCGTCATAGGCGCAGTCGGCCGGCACGTTCACCGTTTTGGAGATGGCAGTGTCCACCAGCGGCTGCACCGCCTCCATCATGGCGATATGGTTCTGCGGCGTCATTTCAAGTGCCAACACAAAGTAGTCGGGCAACTGCGCCGTGTCGCCGCCCAGCTCGTGGTACAGGCGGAAGGCGTGGTCCTGCACCGTGTAGTCGGTGGTGGTGCCGTCAGGCTCGCGCTTCTTGCGGCGGTAGGTGAAGGAGAAGGGCGGCTCGATGCCGTTGGACGCATTGTCTGCGAAGGCCAGGCTCACCGTGCCCGTGGGCGCGATGGACAGCAGGTGGCTGTTGCGGATGCCGTGCTTGCGGATGGACTCCTGCAGTGCCTGCGGCAGGCGGCTGGCGAAGGTGCCGGGTGCCAGATAGCCATCGGCATTGAACTTGGGGAAGGCGCCTTTCTCTTGCGCGAGCGCAACTGACGCCGCATAGGCTGCATCGCGCAGGCTGGTGGCAATGCGCACGGCCATGGCACGGCCCTCGGCCTCGTCATAGCGCAGGCACAGCATGGCCAGCGCGTTGCCGAGGCCCGTGAAGCCCACGCCGATGCGGCGCTTGGCGGCTGACTCGGCCTGCTGCTGCGGCAGGGGCCAGAAGGTGACGTCCAGCACGTTGTCCAGCGCGCGCACCTGGATGGCGACGCTGCGCTCGAAGGCCTCGAAGTCAAACGACGGCACGCCGCCAAAGCCGAAAGGCTCGCGCACAAAGCGCGGCAGCACCAGCGGCCCCAGGTCGCAGCAGCCATAGGGTGGCAGGGGCTGTTCGCCGCAGGGATTGCTAGCGGCGATGGACTCGCAGTACTGCAGGTTGTTGTCGCGGTTGATGGTGTCCAGGAACAGGATGCCCGGCTCGGCAAAATCGTAGGTGGAACGCATGACGGTGTCCCACAGCTCGCGCGCCGGCAGGGTGCGGTACACCCACAGGCCGTCGGCGCGCTGGTGGGCCCCCGCCTTCATCAGTTCGGCGCCGGGCTTGGCCTTGTGCACCAGTTCCCAGTCGCGGCCCTCGGCCAGCGCATGCATGAAGGCGTCGGGCACGCCCACCGACACATTGAAGTTGTTCCAGCGGCCGGGTGTGCGTTTGGCGGTGATGAAGTCAAGCACGTCCGGGTGGTCCATGCGCAGCACGCCCATCTGCGCACCGCGGCGCGCGCCCGCACTCTCTACCGTGGAGCAGGACTGGTCGTACACATTCATGTAGCTGCACGGCCCCGAAGCAATGGACGCCGTGCCCTTGACCTCGGCGCCGCGAGGGCGGATGCGGGAGAAGTCGTAGCCC
>CAZFKW010000237.1:0-6586 GCA_964519795.1 uncultured Ramlibacter sp.
GCGGCATCTACGAGGCGCCGGGCATGGCGCTGCTGTTCATCGCCTACGAGCGGCTGGTCACCGGCATCCACAACGAGGACACCATCGAGCAATACCGCATGAACGGCAAGAAGCTCGGCCGCCTGCTATACCAGGGGCGCTGGTTCGACCCGCAGGCACTGATGCTGCGCGAGACCGCCCAGCGCTGGGTGGCCCGCGCCATCACCGGCGAGGTCACGCTGGAGCTGCGCCGCGGCAACGACTACTCGCTGCTCAACACCGAGTCGCCCAACCTTACCTACAAGCCCGAGCGCCTGTCCATGGAGAAGGTGGAAGACGCGCCGTTCTCGCCGGCCGACCGCATCGGCCAGCTGACCATGCGCAACCTTGACATCGTGGACACGCGCGAGAAGCTGGGCATCTATTCACGTACGGGCTTGCTGACAAGCGGTGATGGTGCGCCGATCCCGAATCTGGGGTATGAGCCCAAAGCCGGCCAGTGAGCGGCAAACAGCAACTGCAACTGCCAAAAAAAGAGCCCGCATCGCGGGCTCTTTTTTTCTGAATTCGCCGGTTACTCAGGGCGGGGTGTAGCGGAATGCGCCAGTCACTACCCGCCGGGTATTTCTCTTGTCGGTGTAAATCTCGGCTGTGAAGCGTCCCGTGATGGCAACAATATTTCCACTGTTCACTTCGGGGATCACCCAGATGTTGCAATCACCCCCGAAATTGGTGCTGATGTCGCCGGACATGTTGACCGCAGCATCAATTCTCTTGACCCGGTTGCCATGCACGCATGAGTAGTTGGCCGGCGTCAGGCCCAGCGCCTGATCAATGGTTATGTGCCACTTCTTTCCGGTCACATCATCGCGCGCAAACAGGTTCAGGATGCTGCTGTAGGAAGCAGTCGAAGTGTTGATCGCCAGCGTAGTCGTCGTACCATCGATCAGGCCGGTGACAACATTCCCGTCCGGGATGGCAACTCCGTTGGTCTCCGCAGAACCGATGGTTTCCAGATCTTGGCCCATGGGCGCCACTGACACGCCCTTTCGCGTGGACTGGAGTCCGTACTCCACGTCCTTGAGTCCGCCTGATCCATTGACATAGAGGTAGATCACATCGGACTCGCCACCGGCAGTACCGTCCCCATCAATGTCAACGTTGACTTTCATGTTGATACGGCCGCAGCAGCTGATGAATGATGTGATGGTTGTTACCGCCGATGCGGAGAACGTCTGCGACGTGCTGTTTCCGCTGTTGGCGAATGTCATCGCGCCGTCGGCTGAAAGTGTGACCTGGTTCCAGGAAACGTTTGTGCCTGCGTACTGGCGCTCGAACTCGTAGTCTCCGGCAATAGCCTGCAGCGCCGCATTGCCCGCTACTTCCGGCGTACGGATCTGCCCCAGGAACACCGGCGTACCGAAGGGTCCTTGCGGGCGCGAAGCATCACCCACATTGATCTCATTGAACGTGCCGCCTTCATTGTCTGACAACGCATACTCAAGATTGGTCGCCGCATCAAGCCAGATGATCTCCGGCAGGTGCGGACCGCTGCCGTAGCTGCGGTAGTACGGATTGGTCAACACCTTGCCTGGAATGCTCAGTGTGCCGTCGCCATTGACCACAACCGGCACATCCTGCCCTTCGGAGTAAGGGCAGACGGTGCCGCCACTGCAGCCTTCGCCGCCGCCGGCATAGAACTTGAGGTTGTAGGTGTTCACCAGTGCCGCATTGATAGTGGCAGGCGTTGTGCCGCCACCGCCGCTGCCGCCGGGGAACGTCGTCGTGCCATTGTTCAGCGCTGTCACCACCGCGCTCAAAGTTCCACCGTTCTGCAGGGCAGTCGCGGCTGTGCCCAGGTAGGACTGGTTGGCCACCGTCGGCGGCGTGGCTGGGGTCACCGGCGTACCAGCGCCAATCACCTGGCCGGCCAGCGTGTTGAACCGCTCGTTGAAGCGCGCCGATGTCATGCCCGCCCCACCGCCAGTCACAGCTGCCGTGGTCAGCGGCGTGGTGTACACCGTTGCGTTGCTGCCCGCTGCGGGCACCGCCACGATACTGGACATGACGGCGCCGCCCAGGTCAATGACCGTGCCACCGCCGGTACAGGCCCCGGCTACCACCTGCGACTCATTGCTGCAGAAGCGGCCGCCAGTGGCCTCGATGAGCAAGTCGCCGGAAGTGCCTGCCGGCAGCGCGAAGTTGTAGCTGCCATCAGCCGGCGTCACATAACAGCCGCCACTGATGCTGCCAGCCGCACCCACGCCCAGCGCAAGCGGCACAGCCACGCCCTTGGCACCGCCTGTCAGGGCAAAAGCGCAAACGGTAGAGCCGAGCACGGGCCCCTTCACTACCCCGCCGGTCACCGTGGGTCCGCCACCTGTAACGTTGCCGTCGCTGCAGGCAGCGATCATCGCCAGCGCGGCGGCGCCGAGGAGTAACTTGATTGAACGCATTGAAGAAGCCCTTTCAGATAAAAACTGGAACCTGGCTGGCAGCGGGTCTCAGCGGATGGCCGCTGCAATGCCCTGGTTCATGGAAACGAGCCCCTGCAGCGCCATGCGGCTCATGGCTGCGGTATCAATGTCAAGCGTCATCTCGACACGTTTGGACTGGTTGCCCGCCTGGCCCATCATGCGGCCGAGCGCCTCGATACCCGCCACGGCAGCGTCCTGCCGCGAGTCGTAGCCGCCGGTCTCGCGCAAGGTGGCAAACTGCCCCGGTATGGACAGCGCCGTACCGGGGTGGAGCACCTGCCCCATGGCGTGGCCCTGCAGCATCAGGATGCCGGGCGCACCGCCTATCTCCATCGCGGCCGACGCATTGACGCTGGAGCCGCGCCGGAACATGGATGAACCGCTGCCCGAACTTTCCTGGGCTGCCAGATTGATGGCCATTACGACCGAAATGGCCTCGACGTTGTTCTTGCTGTAGTTGATGCGCGCGCTGATGTTGCCGGCGCCCAGACCCGCAAACCCGCGCGGATTGAGCTTCATGCCTGTGGGAGCAAACACCATGTAGCGGCGCTTGCCGTAGCCCAGGTCGGACTCATGCACAACAGGTGCGCCTGGACGGGTTGCATCTTGCGAAGCCTCATACACCACCCCGGCCTCGCGGATGATGGCGTCAGGCGCCTCGGGCTTTGCGCCTGCCGCCTCCAGCCGCGACACGAAGTCGGCATAGGCCTTGTCCACCACCGCCTGCAGCGCGGCAATGTCCAGCTGCGGCGCCTGATAGTTCACCGTCATGCGGGTGGCGCCATAGTCAGTGCCGCCAAAATAAGCTGCGCGCGTGCTCGCCGTGACGCTGCCGCCGCTCTCGACCATCACCCGGTATTCGGAGATGTAGAAGCGCTTGCCTTTGATGGCGGCCGAGCCCTTGACGGCACTGCCGGCGTCCAGCAGCGTGACAGGCGCCTGCAGCGCCGCCTGGATGTCGGCGGCACTCGCCGCCGCCGGGCCTGCCGGCGCCACGCCGGGCATCGCCGGCATGGGCGCAACGGCCATGGCAGACGGCGGGGGCGGGCTGCTCACCAGGCGGCGGAACGTGTCGGGCGTGACCGGTGTTCCGGCAAATGACAGGTCCGACACCTTGCAGCCCCGCGCCACGAACAGTTGCGTCAGGAAGTCCTTGCGCGCCAGGGCCTGGTTTGCGGCAGCCGGCATCGCCTTCGAAACCGCGTCCATGTTGCCAATCTCGGAATGGATCTGCGAGCAGGCCAGTTCGCCATCGGTCAGGCGGACGCGCTCGATGGTTTGTGCGGGGCTGCCGGTCGAGGCCAGAAGCGCAAGGGCGCCCGCCAGAAGGCTGGCACGGTTACAACTTGAGGCGACGGATATCGGCATGGCGGTGTTCCTCCGGCTGATGGGTAGCCGGCCCGCAAACTGTAGAAAGAAGCCCGCATGCGTGGTACCCCACAATCAGGGGGTCACGGCCTACCGCGTTGCCGTGATGCCCCTGTGATGAATGTCACGTCACACGACCACAGGCTCAGGCTCAAGGCGAATGCCGAAGCGCTCATACACGCTGGTCTGAATGGCCCTGGCAAGTGTGACGACCTCGCCACCGGTGGCGCCACCCCTGTTCACCAATACCAGCGCCTGCCGCTCATACACGCCCGCATTGCCCACCGACTTGCCCTTCCAGCCGCAGGCGTCTATCAGCCAGCCGGCCGCCAGCTTCACGCTGCCGTCGGGCATCGGGTAATGCACGATGTTGGGTTCGCGGGCAATGATGTCGCTGCACTGGTCGGCCGTCACGGTGGGGTTCTTGAAAAAACTTCCCGCATTGCCGACCACACCCGGGTCGGGAAGCTTGGCGCGGCGAATGGCGCAGATCCACTCGAAAACCTGGCGCGCATCCGGCGACCGGATGCCGGTCTCGGCCATCTTTTTCTCGATGTCCATGTAGCCCAGCACGGCCTTCCAGGGCTTGGGCAGACTAAACCGCACACGGGTGATCAGGGCCTTGTCCTTCAGGCCAAGCCCCCCCATTGCCGCAGGCGGGTGCTTGAACACCGAGTCCCGGTAGCCAAAACCGCATTGGGCCGCATCCAGCGTGAACGCACGGCCAGTGAGGAAGTCGATGGCATCCAGCGACTCGAAGCGGTCCTGCAGTTCGACCCCGTAGGCGCCGATGTTCTGCACCGGGGACGCCCCGACGGTACCGGGGATCATGGCCAGGTTCTCCAGGCCGGGAAAGCCATTGTGCAGCGTCCAGTCCACGAAGTCATGCCAGTTCTCGCCCGCCCCTGCCTCGACGATCCAGGCCCGGGGTGTTTCCTCCAGCAGGCGGCGGCCCATGACCTCGACCTTGAGCACCACCGGCTTGACATCACCAGTGAGCACGATGTTGCTGCCGCCGCCAAGCACAAACTTGGGAGCGTTTCCCATTTGAGGGTCGGCCAGCACCTGCCGGACATCGTCTTCACCACGCACGCGCACCAGCACATGCGCCTTGGCGACAATGCCGAAGCTGTTCAGCGATTGCAGGGGTACGTTTTGCTCCACGATCATGGGAGAATTGTCGCATCCTGAATTCCAGAACCCGGAGGGAGATTTCATGCCGTCTTTCGATACTGTCTGCGAGCCGAACATGGTCGAGGTGAAGAACGCCGTTGACAACGCCGCCAAGGAAATCGCCACCCGGTTCGATTTCAAGGGCACGTCGGCCTCCATCGAGCTGAAAGACAAGGACATCACGCTGATTGGCGACGCGGAGTTCCAGCTCACCCAGATCGACGACATCCTGCGCAACAAGCTCACCAAGCGCAGCGTGGACGTGCGCTACCTGGACGTGGGCGACGTCCAGAAAATGGGAGGAGACAAGGTCAAGCAGGTCGTGAAGGTCAAGAACGGCATTGAAACCGAGCAGGCCAAGAAGATCACCCGGCTCATCAAGGACAGCAAGATGAAGGTGCAGGCCGCCATCCAGGGCGATGCGGTGCGCATCACGGGCGCGAAGCGGGATGACCTGCAGGCCGCAATGGCGCTGATCAAGAAAGACCTCCCCGAAATGCCCCTCTCATTCAATAACTTCCGCGATTGAAGCCATGAAGGCCCTGATCCTGTCCGTCGCCGCACTGGGTATGTGTGCCATGGCCGCAGCGCAGACCGTCGGACTGTCGGGAATGCTCGGCAACCGGGCGTTGCTGATTGTGGATGGCGGGGCGCCAAAGAGCGTTGCACCCGGCGACACCTTCCAGGGCGTGAAAGTGGTGTCCACATCCGGCGACCAGGCTGTGGTCGAGGTCGGCGGCAAGCGCCATACGCTGCGGGTGGGCGAGTCGCCTTTCAGCGTGGGAAAGGGAGCCGCCACGGGCGGTGGCGGAAAGATCGTGCTGATGGCCGGCAGCGGCGGGCACTTCATGGCCCAGGGCGCGATCAACGGCAATGCAACCCAGTTTGTGGTGGACACCGGCGCCACAGTCGTGTCAATGGGCCAGTCAGATGCGGACCGCATGCGGCTCAATTACAAGGCAGGCCGGCCCGTGCGCATGAGCACTGCCAATGGCGTGACGCAGGGCTGGCACATCAAGCTCAATTCGGTGCGCATCGGGGAAGTCGAGATTTTCGAAGTGGACGCCGTCGTCACGCCCCAGCCGATGCCCTACGTGTTGCTGGGCAACAGCTTCCTCACGCGCTTCCAGATGCAGCGCGACAACGACCAGATGACGTTAACCCGCCGGTATTAGCGGCGGGCAACCACTCGCTCTATCCGCCAAACCATATCCGCAGCGTCTGGCGCAGGTTTGCCGTCCGTTCGGAGCTGTCGCGACGAAGTGCAGGTGACCTTGGTGGATCAGCCTACGCTGCGGCTGCCGCACACGCTTCTGAAGCGCGCAGCTCTCCGGGCGTGATGCCGTACCGCGCCTTGAATCGGCGGTAGAACGTCGAGGTTTCGCCAAAACCGCTGGTCAGGCCAATCTGTGCGGTGCTCAGGTGATTCTGCTCGCAGTCGCGCAGCAGTTCATAGGCCTTGTCCAGTCGCACCTGCGTCAGGTACTCATGAAAAGTCCGGTCGGACGTCCTGAACAATTGGTGCAGGGTGCGCCGTGACATGGCCAGCTCTGCCGCCAGCTTCTTGGTGGTGAGTTCGAGGTCGAATG